>CAKQQK010000011.1:0-44895 GCA_934270935.1 uncultured Coprococcus sp.
AAACTTGCCCCATACAATCTTGCCATTGACCTTCTTGTATGATCTGATCCTTACATAATATCTGTTCTTAGAATAAAGATTTTTTGCAATGTATGTTTTGCTTGATGCTGACACATTTACTGTCTTGCCAGCCTTGAAGCTGC
Organism: uncultured Coprococcus sp.; assembly: GCA_934270935.1. Lineage (GTDB taxonomy): Bacteria > Bacillota > Clostridia > Lachnospirales > Lachnospiraceae > Coprococcus. The sequence continues at coordinate 144 of CAKQQK010000011.1, forward strand.
TGCTTCTGCTATACTGAATCTGATATCCAGATACACCTGAAGCCTTAGTCCATGATATAGTTGCTTTCTTTGTTCCAGCCTTGACTGAAAGGCCTGTTACAGCTGGCGCCGATACACTTGGAACGACCGCACTTATTGAGTATTCCTTTTTTGCTACATTTGACACGCTATCCTGTTTTTCAACTACAACATAATATGTTCCCGCAACTACATGCTGTCTTATGATAGCTCTTTTCGTTACTTCGTTTTCAGTCTTTATCAGCCTTCCAATCTTGTTATAAATAGATATCTTATACCCATCACCCAGATTATTTTCAGCATCGTTCGGTGTAAATACTACAGACATCACGCCCTTTGCAGGAACTATAACTTTATATACATCATTGTCATAATCCCTATACAGCGAGCCATATGTTTTATATTTGCTAAGCGCCTTTACTCCTGTTATACGAGTCTGCCAACTGCTGTCAGCGCCTGCCATAGTCTCAATTTCCCAATCCGTTCTGGCCACCGATGCTACTTTAATCGAATAATCGACACCTGCTAAATATGTCCAACTATCTTCCCTGGTTATCTTTATATAAACAACTGTATTCTTTGGAAAATTATATTTCTGAGTTGTAATTGATGATTCAATATCGCTCCAATAGTCCAATTCATTAAAATTCTTATCATATATACTCATATGAAAACCATAACCAGCCATATCTCTGGAAAAGTTTATTATAAAATAACCAGTCTTATCAACAGTAAATTTATAATAATCTTCATCATAATTATTCCACAAATTTGCCTTTTTAACGCTTCCACATTTAAGAACATTTGCTGTTTTGAAGGTATCATTATCCTCTGTCTCCCACTGACTGCTCTCAATCATATTTACACGCAGGGTGTATTTTGGACTTCCCATAGAATACCAATAATCCGTCTGTGCAACCTTTACATAAAACTGTTTTCCTTTTTTGAATGGCAATTTTTCAGTTGTTCCGCTTGTACTGGTAGAATAACCACATATTTCATTTCCATCAATGTCATACACGGTAAATTTCCAGCCATTGCCTACATCCAATGTTGGATCCACCTTTTTTAATGTTACTGAAAAGTATCCAGTTGCCGGAACCGTAAACTTATAATACTTTGCATCATCAGAACTATCCAGATTATCTGTGATGGTAGTATTTGTCTTGACCGTTCTCATGTCCGCAGCCTGTGCGCTTACTCCCTTATTTGCACAGATGCTGGTAATCACCAGCAATACCACAATTGCTGCCTGCACAAATCCCTTAAAAATTTTCTTGTTCATAAACTTTCCTCCTTTTTGAACATCAGCTCATTAATATTCGCCTTCGGCGAGAGCTGAAGCTACATGTCAAATTTTCATAGAAAACTTGACACAGCCTTTATCAGCCCTGGCTGATATACTATGTAATAGTATATAAAATTACAATAACGCTCACAATACCCAATATTTTTTATCGTATATTGCTTTACACTTACTAGACGGAAGCGTCGTCTAAAAAGTTTTAAATTAAATAAAGATTTTTATTATTTTTTTTGGTTTTTTGGGGAACATTGAGCTATCAAATAATTCTGAAAATCTTTTGGATTATCTGGATAAAGCAAAAAATATATTCAAAAATCCTCCCACACCCCACAGGATAAAACTGGTTCGTTCACTGACTCCTTTGGGATGTAGAAGGATTCTACATGTCAATATCTATTCTGATATATAATTATCTATCCAGCGCTACCTTAACCTTCTTAAGCTTCCAGATCTCCTTTGCATACTCCTCGATAGTTCTGTCTGATGAGAACTTGCCAGCGCATGCTGTGTTGAGCATAGCCATCTTTGCCCAGCCCTTCTCATCCTGGTATGCCTTGTCAACCTTCTGCTGAGCCTCTGCATATGAATCGAAGTCCTTGAGGATGAAGTATACATCTTCCTTTGTGAGAGAATCGTAGAGATCTCTGAATCTGTCCGGATCATCCTTTGCATAAGTGCCATCGATAAGCTGTGTGAGAACTCTTCTTACAGCCTGGTTGTTATTGTAGATATCCATTGGGTTGTAGCCGCCCTCGCGCTCATACTTCATAACCTCTGCTGCTGAGAGTCCGAAGATAAATGCGTTCTCGATGCCAACTTCCTCAACGATCTCTACGTTTGCTCCATCCATGGTTCCAAGTGTAGGTGCTCCGTTCAGCATGAACTTCATGTTACCTGTACCTGAAGCCTCTCTTGAAGCTGTTGAGATCTGCTCTGATACATCTGCTGCTGCGAAGATGATCTCGGCATTGGATACTCTGTAGTTCTCTATAAATACAACCTTGATCTTGCCATCGATTGAAGCATCGTTGTTGACAACATCTGCAACTGAGTTGATGAGCTTGATGATAAGCTTAGCTCTCTTGTAGCCTGCTGATGCCTTTGCTCCAAAGATGAATGTTCTTGGGTACATATCGAATTCTGGCTCTGTCTTCAATCTGTTATACAGATGCATAACATGAAGAATGTTCAGAAGCTGTCTCTTGTACTCATGAAGTCTCTTAACCTGTACATCGAAGATTGAACGAGGATCTACATCCACACCGTTGTGCTCCTTGATGTACTTTGCAAGACGGATCTTGTTCTGGTACTTGATGTTCATAAACTCCTGCTGGCACTTCTCATCGTTCACATATACCTTGAGCTTCTTAAGGTGTGAAAGATTTGTTATCCACTCGTCACCGATCTTGTCTGTGATCCAGTTTGCAAGAAGTGGGTTAGCATGAAGCAGGAAACGTCTCTGAGTGATACCATTTGTCTTGTTGTTGAACTGCTCTGGTCTCATCTCATAGAAGTCCTTAAGCTCTCTCTCCTCAAGGATCTTGGTATGAAGAGCTGCAACACCGTTTACTGAGTAAGAACCTGCAATTGCAAGATGAGCCATCTTAACCTGGCCATCGTACAGAACTGCCATGTTCTTAACCTTATCCTGGTTGCCCGGATACATCTCCTGAATCTTGAGAACGAATCTTCTGTTGATCTCCTCAACGATCTGGTAGATACGTGGAAGTAATCTTGAAAACAGCTCGATAGGCCACTTCTCAAGTGCCTCTGCCATGATCGTATGGTTGGTATATGCACAAGTTCTTGTTGTGATATCCCAAGCGTCATCCCACTCAAGTCCTTCCTCATCCATGAGGATTCTCATGAGCTCGGCAACTGCTACTGTTGGGTGTGTATCATTCATCTGGAATGTTACCTTCTCTGGCAGCTTGTGGATATCTTTGTTGAGCTCTTTGAACTTGAGGATTGCTCTCTGAACTGATGCTGAGATGAAGAAATACTGCTGTCTCAGTCTGAGTTCCTTACCTGCGTAATGATTGTCATTTGGATAGAGAACCTCAACGATAGTCTTTGCAAGGTTCTGCTGCTCTACTGCCTTCTCATACTCACCCTTGTCAAATGAGTCAAGGCAGAATTCCTGGATTGCTTCAGCATCCCAGATTCTGAGTGTATTTACAACGTTGTTGCCATAGCCGATGACTGGAAGGTCATAAGGTACGGCACGAACTGACTGATATCCATCCTGTATAAAGTAGTTTCTGCCATTCTTGTTCTCAACTCTGACATATCCACCGAACTTAACTTCAACAGCGTACTCTGAACGCTTAACCTCGAATGGGTTGCCATCCTTGAGCCAGTCATCCGGCATCTCAACCTGATATCCATCCTTGATACCCTGCTTGAACATACCATACTTGTATCTGATACCACAACCGTATGCAGGATAACCAAGTGTTGCCAATGAATCAAGGAAACAAGCTGCAAGACGTCCGAGACCGCCATTACCCAGAGCGGCATCAGGCTCCTGATCCTCTATAAAGTTCAGGTCAAATCCTAACTCGTCAAGTGCTTCCTTAACTGCATCGTAGTAGGTTAAGTTGATAAGATTGTTACCGAGTGCTCTACCCATGAGGAACTCCATAGACAGATAGTAAACTGTCTTGACGTTCTTCTTCTCGTACTCCTTGTGTGTAGCGATCCATCTGTCAATTATGTCATCCTTGACTGCATAGCTGACTGCCTGGAATACCTGCTGTGGGGTAGCCTCCTCGATAGGCTTACGGAAAAGAGTTTTTACGTTAGTAATAACTTCCTTCTTGAAGCCTTCCTTATCGAAATCTGCTAACATCTTCATCTGATTCATTCCCTCCTTGGATAAATAGATATATTTTATTTCCATTTTCACTGTTTCATTCTATCATCAACCCTTTTTTTTCTCAATATGTTAGAAAAAATTTGTTAAATAACACCATAAAATTAGACTGTAGTCTAATATAATTGGCTGATTTTTAGCCAATAAAGTTGAAAATTGTTGAATTAATTACTATATTACAATCTGTTGTCCTACAGGAATCATTTTATAAAAATCAATCAAGACTGAGTGTCCATACGCCTTCACCAAATCCCCATCTGGTATAACATATGATATAAAACATCTTTTCACCATTTTCACCTATATATGGCACTGCTGTATCAATATGATTCTGTTCATATGTTTTCTCATCTATATATCCGCCATCCCAATCAGCAAATGTTGTCTCATCATCATATTTTAATTGTGATACAACCTTTTGATCAAATTCCTCTTTAGACATCCCCCATTTATCGAGCACTTCATCCTTTGACATGACATGACTGTTTTTTATATCTATGTTATAGATAATATCTTCCTTTTTTCTATACTCATTTGACCCAAATCGCAACACCACAGACAAAACGTCATCTGCCTCATTCCATGTGGAATCCAGATAAGTATAAGTACCTATAAACATATCCCCATATTTTTCAGCGCCCCAGGCAGTATTCATATCTTCTTTGCAAAGTTCTTTTACAGTGTCATACAGCGTCTTAATCTCTGTATTTACAGCATCTATCTCTTCACCAGCCAAATGTATATATGGTGTCTCAAAAACTTGATCAATATTTCTGTCTGGATTCTGTATACGTTCTTCTTCTACTATAGTTACTAGATCACCTGTGTAGGCCTCCTCGACAGGCTCTGAAGTCTCACTAGATGCCGTTTCTATTTCAGATGCAGCCTCCGTATTAATCATTTTAGTCGTAATTTCTGCATCAGACATCTCTGTAGTATTTTTTGCATCTGGCATCTCCATGGACATCTCTGTATCTGTGGACTCTGCCAATATTCTTCCAACTACACTTCTAGACTCATCCTTTGTGTTATCACTATTCATAATTGCTACCACACCTGCCGTTGTTCCCGCCAAGGCCGTCGCAATTATCACACCCGCAACAACTTTACCTGCTCCTGTGCCCAGGAAACCATTTTTGCCAGTCCTACTTGCTGCTCTTTCCACTCTAGATCCATTAAAATCCGGACTTGTCATGCCTCCCGCCTGCGTATTAAAGCCAATTTCTGCCTTATCGACTATTACTTTCGTCCACAAATCTGAAACAGCGTCCAACGAAGCCGGATATACATTACAACTTGATCCGGCTTCCGAACGAAGAAGGGCAAGCAAAAGAGGAAGTGGAGCGATACCGTAAAGCGGGATTCCCTGTTCTCTGAGTTTTTCACCCTGCTCCTTTATATTTTTCCTCGCATAATTCAATCTCGACTTCACTGTATTATCAGGCACACCTAAAAAATCCGCTATTTCTCTTATACTAAATCCTTGAATATGAAACATGATCAAACATATTCTCTGTTCATCAGGTAAGGTCTCCATCATCGTATGCACAAGATCCCGAGTCTCTCTCCGTGTGTAAACAACCTCAGGCTGCCAGTCTATTCTCTCATCCTCTATCTCAAATTCAGACTCACTTCCGTCGTCGCCAACTGTCTCAAGATCATCAAATGAGACTGTTTTCTGATAACTATCTTCACCACTCTGATTTCCTGCGCTTCTCGGATGTCTGGCTCTATACAGATCAATAGCCATATTTATGGCTAATCTTCCAAACCACGCTGGAAATTTATCTGGATTATCAAGCTGATCTATTCTTTCAATCATCTTTATGTATGCATTTTGAAGAATATCCTCTGCATCTTCTTCGTTCCCCAGGATTTTTGTGAGATCCCACTTCTTCTGGCTGTAAGTTTGTGTATACAAAAACTCAAACCCTCTCTCATCCCCTTGTTTCATAAGTTCTATAGCTGTCTTGTAATCCATTGTTTCCCCCAATCTTCTCAAATATTACAAAAACGCCCAAGCCACAAGACCTGAGCGCCCTATTCCACCTATATTATTTCCATTATCTAACTTCTACCATATCCACCAGGCATGCAGCACACGCAAGGCACTCCACTCATGCAGCATGACATGAGAGTACATATAGTACAAAGGTTGTTACAGAACATTCCGCCAGTTGGCATATCCATTCCATATCCGGCACCTCTGTCCATATACCACTGACGTCCACTCTTGATGGACTCATACGCCTGACGGTATTCCTGATTGCCCGGCTCAAGCTCCATAGCACGCTTCAACATCTCCATGGCTCTGATCTGATTGCCAAGCCCGGCGTTGCACACGCCACTGTAATAATGCCATCTGGCATCATGGTTATCTATCTGATTGAGGACGTTCTTCGCCTCCTCATAGCTTCCGCTGTTCATGTAGCTCTTCGCAGCCTGAAAATATCTGGAATCCTTGTCATTTGGATCGTAATCATTCTGTCTCTGATATCCGCCAAAGCCAAACGGACCAAATCCACCGAAACCGCCAAACGGATCATCGTACTGTCCGTATCCTCCTGACGAACCACCATAAGAACCGCCAGATCTATAACTGCCGCCGTAGCCCTGAGAGCTTCCGGTTCCATACCCACCAGCACCGCCGTAGCTTGCGCGGTCAGCCTCACCACTCACAATGGACTTGTACGCCTGCTGTATCTCCTTGAACTTCTCCTCAGCCTCATCCTTGTGAGGATTGTTTATGTTCGCATCCGGATGATACTTACGGCTCAGCCTTCTATATGCTTTTTTCACTTCTTCCTCGCTGGCACCTCTTTTGAGCCCCAGCACCTCATAAGGATCTTTCATAACCTGTTCCCTATCCTTTTCACCAGACCGTTTGTAATTGTTTTTCACCAGACCTGATGCTACATATCATGTAATCTTATATTGATGATATTTTAATTTATCTGTTGTTTCTTAAACAATTTCATCTTCTATAGTTTCATCATTTACAATTTCATATTCTGCACTTTCATCTTCTACATTTTATCTTCTGTGCAGCCACATCTTCTGTTTGTAGTTGCATAATATGCTTCCCATATTCCTGAGTATATTATATTCCTGAGTATTCCTACATTCTCAATAATAGGAAGCATCTCATATTCCTTTGCAAGCGGAGCCACCATCATCATAAGGACATCCTTCGTCCACTCTGCAAGATCCTGCCATTTGCCCGGTTCTATGGGGTTATCCACACCCACTGATTGTACATCAACATCCAGCTCATGTGCAAGTCTGCATACGAACGGATTGTAATTTCCTGCTCCTATATCCTTTTCCATATCGTCATATGCGTCCATAATGTAGACAAATTTGCCCAGATAGTAGCCTATCGTCCTGAGATATGATTCCCACTCATCATGATTCGGCGCACAGATCTCTGCCATGATATTGCCGAAATGCCCTGACAATGCATCCATGTCATCGGATCCCGCATCCTCCAGCTCACTTATCGCCTTGAGGTTCTCCACTATAATACGAATTTTCTGTGGATAATCTTCCTTGAGTCTCCTGCCATTTTTCCCGGCGAGCAGCACATCTGCATAAAGCTTCCGGGTAAACATATGCTCATCATCCCAGTCATCTATACATTTATAATAAGTAAGGATCACATTCATGTCTGCAACATAGTCCGTGTATTCATTCTGTACATAAGTGTGCTTTGATGTCGGGTGTGCGATGCATCTTCGGCTGCCCGAAAACTTCTCCGGTTCGTACAAGCCCGTCAGAAGAAGCACCAGAAACGTCATGTCATAGCTAAGGCTGATCTGTCCTCTGGCACCGTATCTGTCCTTTAACGATTTGCACAAGCCGCAATAATACTTACGGTATTCATCGTATTCCTTCATCTTAAGCTCAGGCTGGTTCACCACTATATATCCAAACATCTCTCAATCTCCACACTGTATTCCAACATACGGCTTTATCCGTCTGCGCTGTTACTAAGACTTCTTCACAAATCTGTTGCCGCACTTAGGGCATCTGATCTCTATCTTGCCCTTTCCCCTTGGAACTCTGATCATCTGCTGGCATTTGCTGCAGACAAATATCTTGTATTCCTTGCCGGCTTCCTTCTGTTTCTTCGCACGCTTAAATATATTTCTCACGCCCGCAGTATGCTCCATGAACCATCTGTTCTGCGCTGCGCGCTTGTCATAGTTCTTGGACATAATCCTCACATATCCGTAAGCGAACATAAAAAGTCCAAGGAAATAAAATATCCCTGTCTTGATAAATGCATCCAGCACCATAAATATCAATCCACCCCAGGTAAGAAATGATGACAACTGGTCGTTGCCGTACCTGGATCTCATAAATCTTATAAATTTGTCTTTCATAATCACCATTCTCCTCGCAATTTCCTAAATATTATATATGAAGATACTCGATATTCCAAGACTCCCATTTCGGATTGAGGGGCATGCACCTATGTCTCCGACTATCGAATCAGGATCAGCCACCTCCGTCCCAGGCTACATTGTCTCCAGCTTCTCTGCGGATTCCTGAAGCTGCCTATAGGCTTCCTTCATCCTGCCCATCTCCACGTCATCTACATGATTCATGTCTGTTCGTGTCACAAGCTTCTTCAGATACTCGCAGTCGCTCTTGATCCGTTTCATTTCCTTCTTGTCAAGCTGTGCGCCCTTGGTCTCAAGAAGATTCTCTACCTTATATACATACGCCTCGGCCTCGTTCATAATGTCTTTGAACTCTCTGGCTCCAGCCACATCATCCTCGTACTTCTTCGCATCCTCCCTGGCTCTGCGGATCTCCTCCTCCGAAAGGTTGGTGCTGGATGTGATCACTATCTGCTGTTCCACGCCCCTGCCAAGATCTTTAGCTGAAACCTTTAGTATACCATTTGCATCCATGTCAAACGTGACCTCGATCTGAGGAACTCCCGCCATGGCTCTCTTGATACCGCTGAGTCTAAAGTTGCCCAACAGCTTGTTGTCCCTTGTGAAATGTCTCTCGCCCTGGTACACCTTGATCTCGACATCTCTCTGGAAATTGCCCGCCGTGGTAAATATCTTTGATGCCCTGGTCGGAATGGCAGAATTTCTCGGAATGATGACATTTGCCACACCTCCAAGGGTCTCAATGGACAGTGAAAGAGGCGTCACGTCCATGAGGAGAATGTCATTCACCTTGTGCGACACGGTGAGCTCGCCGCTGAGCTTACTTCCCTGAACCGCCGCACCCATGGCAACGCACTCGTCCGGGTTCATATTCTTGGATGGCTCCCTGCCGGTTATGTTGCGAACCTTGTCCACAACCGCCGGTATACGGGTCGATCCGCCTACCAGCAGCACTTTGTCTATCTGATTTCTCGTTATGCCCGCATCAGATAGTGCCTGATTCACAGGTCCCGCTGTTCTCTCCACCAGATCATAGGTGAGCTCGTTGAACTGCTCCCTGGTTATCGTCATATCCAAATGCACCGGCTGATTCTTCACTGTCGATATAAATGGCAGATTGATGTGTGCAGTCTGCGCAAATGAGAGTTCCTTCTTGGCATTCTCACAGGCTTCCCTCACTCGCTGGGACGCTGTGATATCCTTCGCCAGATTGACCTTTGTCTCCTTTTTAAAGGTCTTGATGACGTGATCCAGCAGCCTCTCATCAAAATCATCTCCGCCCAGATGATTGTCTCCCGCAGTGGCAAGAACCTCTATGACGCTGTCCCCTATCTCTATAACAGACACGTCAAATGTTCCGCCGCCCAGATCGTATACAAGTATCTTCTGTGCCTGACCATTGTCCAGGCCATAGGCAAGAGCCGCCGATGTAGGCTCATTTATAATTCGAAGCACATTCAGCCCCGCTATTCTTCCGGCGTCCTTGGTGGCCTGTCTCTGACTGTCGTCAAAGTATGCCGGAACTGTTATGACTGCATCAGATACCGGTCCACCCAGATAACTCTCGGCATCGCTTTTCAGCTTTGCAAGTATGATGGCAGATATCTCCTGCGGCGAATAATCCTTGCCGTCTATCCTCTTTCTATAAGTCGTTCCCATCTCTCTCTTGATTGATGTGATCGTCCTGTCAACATTTACGGTCATCTGTCTCCTGGCAGCCTCTCCCACCAGTCTCTCTCCATTCTTTGTGATGGCTACTATGGAAGGTGTGGTCCTTCCGCCCTCTGAATTCAGTATGACTGTTGGCTGATCGCCCTCAAGCACTGCCACACAACTGTTTGTTGTTCCCAGGTCTATTCCTATTACTCTGCTCATATATGTCAACCTCTCTGTTACAAGTTTTGTTATATAATATCTCTGCCAGACGATGGTGATCCTTGTTCGTTTAACCTCTATCCATACATTCTCCATACTATCTGTTCTATATAATACTCACCACTTATGAACATAATTTGGCTAAAAAATAAAGTAAGTATAAAGTCTGATTAAGATAATATAAAAAATTTTATATTTTCATTTTTGTATAACTCAATACTAATTTCTGTATATATGTTTATCAGCATTATCAACATATACATTCAAATGTATATCCACACAGTATATTAACACTTGATTTCATGTATAATCAGGTGTTATTTTGCCTGTTGACTCCACTATTTACCTATGATATAGTCCGTTTCAACACACCAATTTCATCATCGGCTGGCCAGCCATTTATCTGGTGCTTATATATAATTTTCAATCTACGCAAAGGAGAATTATGCCCATGTTACATACAAATATTCGAGATATTTTTCCAGTGACCAGCCGTACTGACACTCTTAATGAATTTCGTACTTACCCACAATTTAATACTCTAACTCCAGACTTAAAGAAGAAACTGATAGATTTTATGTCTGGTAAAAGCACTCTTCCATTAACATATGATCCTATCTTCAAGAAGATATTTAACCCGGATATATACCCTGAACGGCTTTCCAGTTTTATAAGCAGCATCATAGGGGTGCCAGTCACTGTCAAATGTGTTTTGTCAAATGAAGAACATTTACTTCACGGAACAGCACTGCTTATCATGGACATTCTGGTTGAACTTCATGATGGCTCCATCGCCAATGTTGAAATTCAAAAAATGTCATTCTACTTTCCTGGAGAAAGAATGTCATGCTATTCCGCCGATCTTCTTCTCAGGCAATACAGCCGTGTCAAAGGGCAGGCAGACAATGATAACAAAACCTTCTCTTACAGTAACCTGAAAGATGTATATACTATCATCATATTCGAAGACAGTCCTTCCGTCATGAAATCTGACGATCTTCGTGAACATTTTGTACACTTTGGAGAAACCAGATTTGACTCTGAAATAGACATCAAATTACTTCAAAAATATTATCTTATTCCGCTTGACGTGTTCAAAAAATACTATTATTCTGAAAGAAAACATGAACATACTACTCTCAACGGCTGGCTTTCTCTTTTGTCCATCGACAACATTGATGAATTACAATCGGTGATCAATGAATACCCATGGGTTGAACCTATATACAGAGATATGGCCATGTACCTTGAGAACCCGGAGGAGGTGCTTAATATGTTTTCTGAAGCTTTGAGAATACTTGACCAGAACACAATTCAATTTATGATCGACGATATGAAAAAACAGCTTGTTGAAAAGGACGCTGAGCTTGCTGAGCAGGGGAATACTATCGCAGCGCAAGAGAATACTATTGCAGAACAGGGGAATACTATCACAGAACAGGGGAATACTATCACAGAACAGGGGAATACTATCACAGCGCAAGAGAATACTATTGCAGAACAGGGGAATACTATCACAGCGCAAGAGAATACTATCACAGAACAGAAGAATATTATAGCGGAACAGAAGAATGAACAATCTGTTCTTATCGACGAAATCAACAAATTAAAAGAGCAGATCAATAATCTGAATATAAAACTTGAAAATTAAATGATACGACATCAAAAGGGAAAGCTGTCAATCGTACAGCTTTCCCTCTTTTATTATATCCACTTTCTACTTCTCTGCCTTGATAACCGCCTGGAATTCCTTCATATCCTTTGCGATCTCTCCGCTTAATGCCAGCAGGCAGATAAGGTTCGGAATCGCCATGAGCGCATTCGCTATATCTGAGAAGTTCCATACGAGATCCAGTGATATCGTCGCGCCTACGTATACAACGAGCGAGAACACTATCCTGTATATCATATTGTACTTGTGTGACTTGAACAGGTACTCGAATGCCTTCTCTCCGTGATACTCCCATCCAAGGATCGTGGAGAATGCGAAGAGCACAATTCCTATAGTTACGAGCCAGCCTCCCACCTTGCCAAGTGCAGAGCCAAATGACAGGATCGTGAGATCCGCACCTTTTATGACTGTTGAGCAGGCAAATGTTCCATCTTCAGCAAATGTATAATGGTTTCCGGCTGCATCAGTCCATGTACCGGTAAGACTTCCTATGGCTGCCTGACTCTCCTCCACCGCAAGCTCGCTTGCAAGCTTTGTATTCTTATCCTTGTTGAGTTCATCGGATGGAAGAACTGAAAGCGTCAGTGTATTTGACGAATTGGATGTATCTGTCAGAATGAGCTGGTCATCTGTGAATTCATATGTATAATCCGTTGTGGTAGTCTTGTTGTCGGAATCAACAGCCTCCACAGTAACCTCCGTTCCGCTCACCTGATAGCTGCCCTTTGTACTGTTCTCAGTAATTCCAAGCACACCCGACGATGCAATACAGAGACCTGTGATGGTACATACTACTATGGTATCCCAGAATGTACCTGTCATATTGATGTAACCCTGACGAACAGGATTGTCTGTTGTGGCAGCTGCCGCCGTGATGGCCGCAGAGCCCATTCCAGCTTCATTTGAGAATACTCCTCTGGCAACACCGAATCTCATGGCGTTCATCATAGCTGCTGTAATCGTACCACACAGACCGCCACCGACTGCCTTGACTGAGAATGCCATCTTGAATATCATGGCAACTCCTGCCGGAAGATTCTGGATATTGATGATTATTACAATAAGTCCGGCTACAACATAGAATATTGCCATCAAAGGAACAACAACTGATGACACCTTAGATATAGTCTTGATTCCTCCAACTATTATAAGAAGGGCAAAAACCGTAAGTATGATTCCTGTCACATATGTAGGCACGCTGAATGTGCTGCTAAGTGATTCGGATATGGAATTGGCCTGTGTCATATTTCCTATTCCAAATGAGGCGATGACTGCAAAGAGTGCAAACAGCCAGCCCAGCACCGCGCCGAACTTCTTATGCTTGAATGCTTTCTTCATAGTGTACATAGGGCCGCCGCTCATCTCGCCCTTGGCATTCACCTCACGGTACTTGATAGCAAGCATACACTCTGAGAACTTGGATGTCAGTCCAAATGCTGCGGATATCCACATCCACACCAGCGCTCCCGGGCCTCCCGATACCATGGCCGTTGCAACACCAACGATATTTCCCGTTCCTATGGTTGCAGCAAGCGCGGTGGTCAGTGCCGAAAATGGTGACACGTCTCCGGTTCCTCTGCTCTTGGTCCTTGCCTCCTTGCTAAGTGTACTCTTCAGCGCATAGCCGAGATTCCTCCAGGGAAGAAATCCTGTTCTGATCGTCAGAAATATTCCCGTTCCAACTAGAAGCACCAACATGACCGGTCCCCAGACAAATCCATCCACCGCCGACACGATCTCATTTAACTTTTCCATACAACCGCCTCCTCTTTCCAGGTTATCCATATCATCCGGCCCGGCACTCCCCTCATTTTTTGGCCCGAATCAGTTTATATACCCGTAAATTTACTGTATTTTTGCCGTAAAGTCTAGGGTATTGTGGTAATATGGTTATTTTCCTTTATTAATTAAGTTATGTGGGCGGTTGGCGAAATATTATGCGGTGTGGTCGTCATTTAAAATGCACCGTTATCGGACATATCTCCGCCTTAGTTCCAACCCGCATATCGGGGCCAAACACACCGACTCCCGACGTCACTATGTTATGCATACCGTCAACATTCAGGTAACCGCAGGAATTTTCCCACATCATCGCCACAAGGATGTTGCCTGGGAACATTTGTCCGTCATGGGTGTGTCCACACAGATCCATATCCACACCTGCCGACGACAGCTCCTCCAGCTCCTTTGGTTCGTGATCGAGAACTATGATAGGTTTTGATTTGTCCATATTTTCCGTGATCTCGTCCGCGGATACTCTGTCTGTGACTCCATTTCCCGGTCTATGGGCATCTCGGCGGCCATAGATGTATATGGAATCGTTTATCAGCACTCCCTCATCGCGAAGAAGTGTGATTCCCGCCTTCTCCATAAACTCGTCCATCTCCGGACTGCTGGTCTTCTCCTTCTGTCCACCAAATGTAAATCCAGCAAGTATCTGCTCCTGTATATCATGGTTGCCATAGCAGGCATACACTCCATACTTTGATTTGATCCCCCGGAGTATTTCCTCAAGCTCCTCCGGCTGGTCAACGGCTTCCCATTCGTTGTCAAATATATCCCCCGCTATCAGCACAAGATCAGCGTCCTGCTTATTTATGGAATTCACTATTCTTTGAACCTGTCTGACGCCTATGTTGTATCCAAGATGAAGATCTGCAACCAGCACTATCTTCATGGAATCCATCTTCTGACCATTCTCGTCCTGTGCTTCCTTATTGATGGTCACATCATAAGGCGTCACCCGCACAAGTCTCGCATTTACCACTCCCCAGAAGGATATACATATGATGAGTGTTGCGCATACACAGCCTACTATCCTGCGAACCCGCGGCACGCATATCTTGTCTTTGCGCACTCTGAATACATGAAGCAGAAGGAATCTTCCAAGCTCGGCTATCACTATGAAGAATATCATATACAGCAGAACTCCCAGCCAGTAATTTCCCACCAGCTTCATACCTCGCCTGAACCTTCCCTGAGGCAGGAAGAATGCGATCACCAACGCCGACGCCAGAAATGCATATAACACTATCGGGACTATCCAGCCCTTCTTGCCTTTGAGTTTTGGGAAATAGGCCTGTACCCAGCCCTTTATTCTCCAGAACAAATATATATTTAACGCTATGTAAAAAGGTGCAATGAAAATTGCGATCATCTTTTGTCTCCTTTGGTTTACGGACGGACTGCTTGCTTCCATCTGCACTCGGCTCTGACAGCGATAAGGACGTTGCTGCCTCCACCTCGGCAGGAAGCACTGAAGCTTGGTCGATTTCGCTGCTGTCTTGCATATACAGCATCCAGTCCCAGGCCAATCTACATATTGATGGCAGTCATTTGTACGATTTATTCATACAATAATATACTCCCAACACCCCACATACACAAACTTAATAAATCGTAATTCCCTTTGCACAAATTTCCCCTTGCATATAATTTTTCTCTACATACACTATTATTTTTAAAAAGCTGACAAAATTATCGCAAAACCACATGAAATCATCTAAAAGATACAATTCTCCAAAAGTTTGTATCTTTATAGCTGTTTTTCTCAATTTAGCGATAATTTTATGCGCAAAATATAATTATAGCCAGGAAAAGATACAAACCTATGGTCAGACCAGGCACAAAGTCCTCAACCACCAGGCATAAAGCAACAAAAAAGGATACATGCCACAGAGAATTCCACAAACCAAAGCTGCGGATTCCCATTGTCATGTATCCTTCAAAACCCTTCAAGGGCAAAATTGCTATTTAGTTCTTCTTCACTCCAAGAGTTACCTTCTCGCCGTTGATGTTCCACTCCTTAGAGTAACCATCAACTGAACCGGTGATGATCTCTGTTGCCATAACGTCGCCGATGATGGCATCCGCATTTGCTGCGATGATGTCATTTGCCTTCTGGCTTCCATCAGCATATACAGTGATCTTGTCCATAACCTCGAATCCAGCCTCTTTTCTCATAGTCTGAACCTTGGATACTATCTCACGGACAAATCCTTCCTCAAGAAGCTCCTCTGACAGATTTGTGTCGATAACTACTGTCACGCCGCCATCTGCCTCGGATACGAAGCCGTCCATCTGAGCCATGTCGATCAGAAGATCAGCCTCTGTGAGTACGATCTCCTCTCCGTCCGCCTCAAACTTCAGAGCGCCCTCTGCCTTGAGCTCTGCCATGGCTGCGTTGCCATCCAGTGCTGACAAATGCTCCTTGATCTTGCCAAGGTGCTTGCCGTACTTAGGTCCGACTGTACGAAGCTGTGGCTTGAAGCTGTACGTTGTGTAAGCGCTTACATCATCATCGAACTCAACATTCTTCACGTTCAGCTCATCCTCGATGATTGCCTTCTCCTCACCGAAAAGCTTCTTGTCAGCCTTGACATACATCTTGCCGATAGGCTGTCTGTTCTTGATATTTGCTGTATTTCTTGCTGCACGTCCCAGAACAACAATCTTCAGGATCTCGTCCATAGCTACCTCAAGCTCTGGATCGATCATCTTCTCATCCACCTCAGGGAATGAGCACAGATGAACTGAGAGAGGTGCATCCTTGTCTATATTTCTAACCAGATTCTGGTAAATATCCTCTGCCATGAATGGGAGCATAGGAGCTACTGTCTGTGCTATAGTAACGAGCGCTGTGTAAAGTGTCATGTAAGCATTTACCTTGTCCTGCTCCATGCCCTTTGCCCAGTATCTCTCACGGCCACGACGGACATACCAGTTACTCATGTCATCCACGAACTCCTCGAGAACTCTTGTTGTCTCAGGGATCTTGTATGCGCCAAGGTTTGCATCAACTGCCTTGACTGTTGAGTTCAGCTTGGACAGAAGCCACTTATCCATAAGTGACAGCTTGTCGTACTCTAGCTCATGCTCAAGTGGATTGAAGTTGTCTATATTTGCATAGAGTACATAGAACGCATATGTGTTCCACAGTGTACCCATGAACTTTCTCTGACACTCAACAACAGCATCCTCATGGAATCTGTTAGGAAGCCATGGTGCTGAGTTGCTGTAGAAGTACCATCTGATGGCATCTGCACCGTACTTGTTCAGAGCCTCCATAGGATCTACCGCATTTCCCTTGGACTTACTCATCTTCTGTCCGTCCTTATCCTGGACATGTCCGAGAACGATTACGTTCTTGAACGGAGCCTTGTCGAACAGCAGTGTTGAGATCGCCATAAGTGAGTAGAACCATCCTCTTGTCTGATCAACAGCCTCACTGATGAAATCAGCAGGGAAGTGCTTCTCAAATATATCCTGATTCTCAAATGGATAGTGCCACTGTGCAAATGGCATTGATCCTGAATCGAACCAGCAGTCGATAACCTCTGTAACTCTGTGCATCTGCTTGCCGCACTCAGGACACTTGATTGTTACAGCGTCGATGAACGGACGGTGAAGCTCGATGTCCTCAGGGCAGTTGTCACTCATCGAACGGAGCTCTTCCTTTGATCCGATGGCATGCCTGCATCCGCACTCACACTCCCAGATATTCAGCGGAGTTCCCCAGTAACGGTTTCTTGAAAGTCCCCAGTCCTGAACGTTCTTCAGCCAGTCGCCGAAACGTCCCTTACCGATGCTCTCCGGAATCCAGTTTACAGTGTCATTATTCTTAACCAGCTTGTCTCTTACCGCTGTCATCTTGATGAACCATGTATCTCTTGCGTAGTAGATAAGTGGTGTGTCACATCTCCAGCAGTGTGGATACTCATGCTCGAACTTAGGCGCATCGAAGAGAAGTCCTCTTGCATCCAGATCCTTGAGTACCTCAGGGTCTGCATCCTTTACGAACATTCCGGCAAATGGAGTCTCCTCAGTGAGGTCGCCCTTGCCATCTACAAACTGTACAAATGGAAGATCGTAGTTTCTTCCGACATTTGCATCGTCCTCACCAAATGCAGGTGCGATATGAACGATACCTGTACCATCTGTCATAGTTACATAAGTGTCACATGTGATGAAGTGGCCCTTCTTGTGCTGCTTCTCACATACAGGCTTTACGCACTCATAGAGTGGCTCATACTCCTTGTACTCAAGATCCTTACCAACGTATGTCTCAAGAACCTCGTATGCAGGAACTGCTGCCTGATCGTCTGTAACTTCCTTTGCAAGACCGCCGAGAACCTTGTCTGCAAGCGCCTGTGCAAGATAATATGTGTAGCCGTCTGCTGCCTTAACCTTCACGTATGTCTCATCTGGATTTACACAGAGTGCTACGTTTGAAGGAAGTGTCCAAGGTGTTGTTGTCCATGCGAGGAAATATGCATCCTCTCCGATAACCTTGAATCTTACTACTGCCGAGCGCTCCTTGACTGTCTTGTATCCCTGTGCAACCTCATGGCTTGAAAGAGGTGTTCCACATCTTGGGCAGTAAGGCACGATCTTGAATCCCTTGTACAGAAGTCCCTGATCCCAGATCTTCTTCAGTGCCCACCACTCTGACTCGATGAAGTCATCATGGTATGTTACATATGGGTTGTCCATATCAGCCCAGAAACCAACCTTGCCTGAGAACTCTTCCCACATGCCTTTGTATTTCCATACGGACTCCTTACATTTCTGGATAAATGGCTCCAGTCCGTACTCCTCTATCTGCTCCTTGCCGTCGATTCCCAAGAGCTTCTCAACCTCGAGCTCAACAGGCAGACCGTGTGTATCCCATCCGGCCTTTCTGACTACATTATGTCCCTTCATTGTCTGATATCTAGGGATCATATCCTTGATTACACGTGTGAGAACGTGTCCGATATGTGGCTTACCATTTGCTGTTGGAGGGCCATCATAGAATGTGTATGTTGGCAGATCCTTTGTCTCTTCAACACTCTTCTCAAATACCTGATTTTCTTTCCAGAAGTCCAATACCTTCTGCTCTCTGTTCACGAATTCCAGTTTAGTCGAAACCTTGTCGTACATGTCGTCTTTCCTTTCTGTGATAATTTATTTCCAAATAATACCGCACCATCTGATGTGCGTGATCTGATGTACCGCCTTTCAGCGATATTAGTATCAAAAAAGCCCTTCGTCGTAATCAGGACGAAGGGCTTTGAGTTCGTTATACCACCTATTACTTACATACTAACATATGCGCTCCCCTTAACGCAGGAAATACGTCAGAGCCTACTTGAGCAAATCTCTTTTGGTCTGCAACTCCAGAGTGATGTTCCAAAAGTCTCTACTGTCACCGGGCTCGCACCGCCCCCGGCTCGCTGCTGATCTCGCAGACTCCGTACTGTCTCTGTCATCGTTTTTAACTTATATATTTAATGGATTATGATTCAAAAACCGCCTGTATATGCTGATTCTGACTCTGTCCATTCATTAGTATAGCAAGTATTTGTGGTTTGTCAATTGATGATTTTTACTTTTTCATTTATTGACTTACCTTTTGCGTTGGAATAACCGTCTTACTTATATTTATAGTCTCCTTATTTCCCCAAACCGTGTAATATTTAACACCATCCACATACTCAAAACTTCTGATTCTTACATAGTATTTGGCACCTGCTGAAAATTTTCTCTTAACCGATATAGTGCCATTCTTCATATCCTTCTTTTGAATTATCTTTGTCACAGAGTTTTTCATCTGTTTGTTTCTGGATATCTGTACTTCGTATCCTGCATTTATCTGATTAGTATGCATACGGATAACCATAATCGAAGGAAGTGCGCTCTTAATAAAATATGATGGTTTCTGATCATCCCAGAACCAGACTTTCGGCTCTGACTTAGTACCTACTTTTTGTTTCCCAACTTTGACATATGCTTTTATACAGTATCCCATATCATCACGTGGGTACTTTCTTACATATGTATCTGTCCACTCACAGGCCTTTCCTGCCGGGATGTCAGCTATTAATTCTGTTCTTGTCTTATCATTTGTGTATCGATACGCATATATCTGATATCCGTCTGCACCTTTACTAGGTTTCCAGGTTATCTTTGCACCTTTCAGATTATTCTTTACTGTGAGTTTAGGCGCCGCCGGCTCTATCACAAATCTGTCTGTTAATTCACCTTTGTAAAACTTACCTGTAAATACAATCTTTGCCAGAGCCACTCCTACATCAACATTCTTATAATACTTAACAGTATAATTGGAAGGAGATATTACATATCCATTCTCTGTAAGTACAGTTACATTTGGTTTTATCTCTTTTCCTGTATATGTGTAGGAGTCACACTCTACCTTTGCCTGTCCAATTGCATAAAGGACTCTGCTTTTCTTTGCCTTTATATTCCCGCATCTCTCACATAACTGTCCGTATTTGCTGTAACCATTTGCCTTTGTCGTTGCAGGCTTGATAATCCATCTCTCTTTGCCATACTTATGTCCAAGTGGAGGAATCGAAACACCCAGATACATTTTGTATTTTCTGTCCCACACATTCTTCAATCCCTCTTCAGTACATGTTGCTTTCTTTACAATCTTGTCTTTAGGCGCATTGTATTTTACATCGACTATCAGCGGACATAGTGCATCCCATCTGTTTTTCGGCATATCATATGTAGTATATTCCGTGTACAGATAAGCAGTCTTATCCTTGCTATACTCTGGCCTTATACCTATATCAATGCTGATATAAATCGTGTTGCCATAGCTGTCATTTGTCTGCCATTCCAGCTGATCATTCTTCATGGTTATACACTCAACCATCTGCTCTTTACTGAAATCCAGATACGTAATGTCAATAGTCACATACACTTTATACGTTGCGTAAAATTCTTTTACAACACAGTTACTTTTTTGTATATCGACATCTATTATTTTCTTCGGTGCATCTGTCGAAGTTGCAGCATTATCAGCCTGTGTTGCGTTTTCATTTGCATATACGTTCTTTGCAGTTGATAATTCTGGCATAACGCCACATGTCAAAGACAGCACTAACAAAATAGCTACTATTCTTTTTAGAGTTCCCAGCTTTGTCTTCATATTTAATCTCACCCCTTATCAGTTCTTTATATAAATACTTTTTATACCGCTCCAGGCTGAGTATGTATACTGTGTATTACCTTTCTTTCCATAACCATAATACAACCTTATGCGAATATAATATTTTTTCCCTGGTGTAAATATTTTTCCGGTCTCATCAGTCACATTATCTTTTTCACCAGATGTATATCCATAATAATATCTTGCATTTTTCATGGCTGCATCTGTAGAATACTGCAATTGATAAGGCATGCCCCATTCTCCTTTTCCACTCCACGTAACAACGCCTGGTGCGGTATTCTTAACAGACTTCAATACAATTGGAACAGCATAGTGTGCGGTCTGTTCCTTGCTGGGATCAGACTTTCCATACCCGTTCTTTCCAGCAGCAACCACAGAAAAAGTTACCGGCCAGCTTCCATTCATTTTAATAACAATACTTGTATTTTTCGTAACAAGTTTTTTATTGTCATAATGTACATAATACATCTCTGCCCCCTTGACTTTATTCCAGGTTACTTTTACCCCGCCTGATACGTTCTTTACAGACGTTATCTTTGGTGTAGCCGCTCCTATATAATATCTATCCGTCAAAGTTCCAATGTAATATTTACTATCAAACCTTACCTTAACTACTCCTGTACCCACTTTATCTGCATTTATGTATTGCACAGTATAATTTGTTGAAGGAATCACTTTCCCGCTTCCATCATACACCGTTACTCTAGGTTTGTACGTCTTGCCAGTATAAATATAGCCATCAGGTGACAACCTCAGATAGTTGATTCTCGCTATCTCTTCAGATTTGACAAACATACCGCATACGCTGCATTTATAAATCTTATAACCTTCATCCAAATTTGTAGCCCTATATATTTTCCATGTCATACAGTGTCCGGAACTCTTTAAATCTTTCATCTTTGCATATGCTATGCATATTTTCAACGAACTTTTAAACTTATTGTTATGGAACTTTATAAGATAGGTATGTCCTGATTTTAAATTATAATAATTTAACTCTCCTATGGTTTCATAAGTTATATCTTCATATATATACTCTCCGCCATTATAATCTATATAGCTCAACTGTTCTTTATCATCTTTTTTTACGAGTTCATATACAGCTACCTCATCGCATAACCCAATAGAGTACAATGCCGTCTTACCAGGAACGAATTTAAAATATGTTTCGTCCTGTTTTGCACCATTGTAGTTGATTGTATTTGTTCCAAACTTCAATGTGCTTTTACAGGAATCTTCCAACCCCTGAACCTTCATATAAAATGAACATCCTACTCCGCTGTCCGGGGTCAGCACCACCTTTGCATTTCCCTTAGGCAGTTTCTCAAAGCTATAATATCTCTTTCCTCCTGATATATATGAGATGGAAATAGAATGTAATCTGTTTGTATATACAGAAGTGGCTGAGGATGAAATCTTTTCCTTTGTTCCGTCGCTGTATGTAATATTCAGAGTAAACCTCACATCATTTGGATCCATAAGACCATATGTAGTTACTTTTTTGATCGGCGTGACTGTCATATCGGTTATACGCGGTACAAAAGTAACCAATGTAGTCCATATGTATTCATTGTTGAATGCTTTGTCATAAAAACCTATATAATATGTCACACCGCCACTCAGCTCTGTTCCAACTTGTTTTCTCTCTCCATCAACAAGTTCAAATACCTCATACTCGCTCACCGCATTGGCAAACCTTAGATATCCGTCATAAGGCATGCTGATCCTGTAAAACTTCATTTCGTCTTCCGTCTGACCACTGATAATGATATTTTTACCTTCTTTCAGCTCTGGTAGATTCTCTTCCCATGCACCCTGATCTGTCGTATCATCCAAAACTTCCGCATGTACCACCATCGGCAGACTCAATGCAAAAAATATTGCCAAAACAAAAATAAACAGCAAATTTATCTTTCCTTTTTCAGCTCCCATAGTTCTCGCCTCCTCATTTGTAATAAGAAATAAGATAATTACATTATAACGCTAGGTTATTAGGGGTTCAACGATAAACTAAAAACAGGGCACCATCAAAATCATTGATGATGCCCTGACAAACGTCTATGAGTGTCTGGCTATATAATATTCTATTTTCTCACACTAACGCTCTTCACGCCGCTCCAGCTAGAGTAATAAGTCACACCCTTAACTTTCTTATAACAACGCATCCTTACGTAGTATTTCTTCTTCTGAAGATTTGCGATCGTCTTACTTGTAACCTTGCTGGACTGTATCGTCACGATCTTTGCATTTTTGAATGCATTATTTCCTGCATACTGTATCTGATATCCGGTTGCACCTGAAGTCTGTCCATACTTTACAGTCATCGCTCTTGCAAAAGAATTGGTTAGTGTTTTCCACGCCGGTGCTGCCATATAATAAGTCAGCTTCACAGCACTTGCAGCAGAATTATATACTTTTCCATTAACCGACTTGTAGACATATATCTTATATGCATACTTGGTGCCGCTCTTTTTTGCTCCGCTATCCACCATAGAAATAGTCGACAGACTGTTTATTGTTTTGTATTTCTTGAAAGAGCTGCCATTTACACTTCTATACACTATGTATCCTGTGCCATTTGCAGCCCGGTTCCATGTAAGCTTAACTCCTTTTGCTGTACTTTGGGCTGTTTTTATAGAAACTGCCTTAGGGTAAATTACAAATGTTGCTGTGATACTTCCGGCATAATTGCCCTTGAATGTGACTGTTACACCAGCTGCGCCCGAAGCTGTATTATCCTTGTAGCTGACAGTATAATCTATCTTGTTCAAAGTATTGCCATCAATATCGTATACAGTAACTCCCGGCTTTTTAGCAGTGCCATTATATGTACAGCTTGTATATGCCAGTTTGACATTTTTTATCTGAGGAATTCTCCTGCTGTCAATAATCTGTCCGCACTCTGTACACTTATCTGCCAGCATTCCATCCACCTTGTCAGTGGCCTTTGTGCTTACTTCCCACTTCCCAGAAGATGTGTGCTCCTTTCTGCTGCCCTTATCTACGATTGTATCCCTCTCGCCGCAGTCGTTGTCGCACATAGCAGTCTTCGTACCATCCTTCTGGCATGTCGCATTGTTGTCAGATATATAGTTTGTGAAGCTATGCTCCTTCTGCGGGTCGTCCGCATTCTCCACCGTATCTGTTACACCACAGCCATAATCACACTTGGCGGTCTTTGTACCTACATTCTTGCAGGTTGCATCATTGTTTGGTATGTACTTAGTAAACTTATGATCTAACTTGCTTCCCTCATCTGTTATCGTATCTTCTTCACCACAGCCGTAATCACATTTCGCGGTCTTTGTTCCGTCCGCCTGGCATGTTGCGTCATTATTTGATACATACTTTGTAAATTTGTGTGAAAGCCTGCTACCCTTGTCTGCTATCGTGTCTGTCATTCCACAGCCATAATCACACTCTGCCGTCTTTGTTCCGTCCGCCTGACAGGTCGCATTATTGTCCGATATATAGTTTGTGAAGCTATGCTCCTTCTGTGGATCATCCGCATTCTCCACCGTATCTGTTGTGCCACAGCCGTAATCACACTCTGCGGTCTTTGTTCCAACATTCTTGCAGGTTGCATCATTGTTTGGTATGTACTTAGTGAACTTATGATCTAACTTGCTTCCCTCGTCTGCTATCGTGTCTGTCATTCCGCAGCCATAATCGCACTCTGCGGTCTTTGTTCCATCTGCCTGACAGGTCGCATTATTGTCCGATATATAGTTTGTGAAGCTATGCTCCTTCTGTGGATCATCCGCATTCTCCACCGTATCTGTTGTGCCACAGCCGTAATCACACTCTGCGGTCTTTGTTCCAACATTCTTGCAGGTTGCATCATTGTTTGGTATGTACTTAGTGAACTTATGATCTAACTTGCTTCCCTCTTCTGCTATCGTATCTGTCGCTCCACAGCCATAATCGCACTTGGCGGTCTTTGTTCCATCTGCCTGGCAGGTTGCATCATTATTTGATACATACTTCGTAAACTTGTGCGTAAGCTTGCTTCCCTCATCTGCTATCGTGTCTGTCGCTCCGCAGCCATTGTTGCACTTTGCCGTCTTCGTGCCATCTGCTGTATATGTGGCATTATTATCAGACACATAGTCTGTAAATGAGTGGCCTGTAGCAGGGGTGTCCACTGTCTTTGTATCCGCCTTACCGTCATATTCAGCAGTGTAAATGGTTACACCATCTGACGTACATGTTGCAGTAGTTCTGCTGGTCACCGTACATTCCTCGCTGACTACATCACCGCATCTGGAGCACTTGGCATCAGCGGTGCAATCCGTGCCATCCCATGTGAATTCTACTTCACCATACTTATGTGGAAGACCATTTATATAGTAAAAATTTGTACCTTGCCAATTTAATCCATATAATTTTGCAGTAAAATCAAACTGTATATATCCTTTGAAACCACAAGTTACATTGCTGGTAAGGAGATTTGTAATAGTTCCTTCAGTTGAATAGAATTTCTGACCACAACTGTCGCATGCCATAGTACCTTCAAGAGTCATCGCATCAATATCGACACTTGTCACAACAAAATTGCTTTTTCCAAATGAATGAACATGTCCCAGCTCACTTCCCAGTGAGAAGAAGGAAACCGTATACGAGAAAGGTGTCTTAACTCCAGTCACGGAAACTGTGAACACATCCCCATCATTGTATCCGGTTATGTCACCCGGTCTGAACACGATGGTTCCATTCTGAATATAATTAGTGCAATTGAAATATCCATCCGCACTGTCCTGAGAAAAATTCCATACCCTGCCGTCACTCTGTCTTGTCAGAGTCACCTTGACATCACTTGCAGTCTCGCTGGATCCGGTAAATATACTCCACGGCATATTCTTCTCAAAATATTCCACCGGCATGTTCTGCGCCGGCCATGAAATGTTCTTGACCGATGAAGTATGGCTTCCATCAAATGAATGCATGTTGTAATAATTGTCGACCACGCCAAATCCGGTCTTTCCCATGGTCGGATTCAGGCACCAGGCTCTATGTCCCACGCGGCTTATATTTCCATCATCGTCATCGCTCATCCATCCGAAAACTATACACTTATTTAATGTGGAATATCCCCATGCTATATTGCTCTCATTGCACCCCTTGTATGCAAGCTGATACATCTCATCACTCATGTCCGAAGGCTGCTGTGGGTAATGGGAAATTGATCCATTTATCTTGTTTATCAGGGCGCCCGCCTGACATTCCTCATTAAACCCATCATCAAGTGCCACATCACAATTAAGTCCGGCTATGTATCTGATATTGTTGAGCATCGCGATACCGCTGTTGAGTGTCGACTCGTCCAGCACGCCTGCACTGTAAGGCTGTTCGGCCGAATAATTCGTCTTGTACACTGTGTCATCTGTGATGAGTGCTCCGCTGTCCTTGATATGTTTTATTATTTCCTCCTGTGTATGACTTTCGACTCCCAATCCACTGGCCGCAGCAAGCGTCGCAGTATCTTCGCTCTCACTGGTTTGCGCACCGTATGCTGTGATAGATGATACCGCCCCAGGCATCGTTCCCATCATCACCAGCGACAGCAGCACAGCCATCGTTTTTCCTAACTTTTTCATATGTCCCTCCTGATCCTGAATATTATAATTCCTGATTTTATAAACTCCTGATTCTATACTAGCACCCGGTTTTGAGCCTTGCAACCATGGAAATCCCCTAAAATCAGAATATCCACCACGCAGAGTTTAACCACTCTGTGTGGTGGATATCTGTACTCTTTATTGATAGTTATATATTACTTCTTTATAGTAATATTTGCCGATTTACTCCATGCAGAATAGTAGGTCGTCTTTCCTACCTTCTTGAAGCTTCTGATTCTCACGTAATAAGTCTTCTTCTGTAAGCCGGTGATGGTCTTTGAAAGATTATTATAACCGGTCACACCTACAGCCTTTGCTCCACTGAACTTTGCGTTATCTGCGTACTGGATCTGGTATCCTGTAGCCTTTGAGTTCCTGGTGTATGTGATCTTAAGTGATCCCGATGCCAGATTGCTTGTCTGCTTTATCACAGGCGCTGCCATATGATAAGCCGCCTTAGGTGAACTTGCTATGGAGAAAAGAGTCACATCTCCACTCTTTCTGTATACATAAATCTTATATGCATATCTGTTTCCATTTACCCTGGCCACTGTATCTGTGTATGTTGTAAGCCCAATATCACTTATACGCTTTATCCGCTTGTATGCACCGCCATTGACATTTCTATATATGACATAGCCAGTTCCATCAGGCACTTTGTTCCATGTGAGCTTCATTCCGCCATATACATTTGTCACACTTCTAACAGATGTGCTCATAGGATAAATTCTGAAAGAGCCTTTCAGGGTTCCTTCATAGTCACCACGGAATGTCACAGTAACATGTACGATTCCTGATGATATATTATCATCATAGCTCAATATGTACTGGGAGCAAGGTATCTGCTCTCCGTCTGTATCGTATGCAGTGACGCTTGCTGTCTTCTCCGATCCGTCATATAACATTCTGCTGTTGTTTGTCACAACCTTATCTATAGCTGCTATTTTGCCTGTTGGCATTATCTTTCCACACTCAGAGCATCTTCCTGATACCACTCCATCGCTGTGCACACGTGCCTTCTTTGTAACTATGCGCTCATCTGTGAGGCTGTGTGGAAGCATACTTCCCTTATCTGTGATAGTATCTGCAGCACCGCAGCCATAATCACAGTGTGCTGTCTTTGTGCCATCCGCTGTGCACGTTGCATCGCCGTTTGATACATAATCTGTGAATACGTGTGGTATCTTCGTTCCTTCATCTGTTACCGTATCTGTAGTACCACAGCCGTAGTCGCAGTGTGCTGTCTTTGTTCCATCCGCTGTGCACGTTGCATCGCCATTTGATACATAGTTTGTATATACGTGTGGAATCATGCTGCCTTCATCCGTCACTGTATCTGTTGCTCCGCAGCCGTAGTCGCAGTGTGCTGTCTTTGTGCCATCCGCTGTGCACGTTGCATCGCCATTTGATACATAGTTTGTATATACGTGTGGAATCTTGCTTCCCTTATCTGTAACTGTGTCTGTTGCTCCGCAGCCGTAGTCACATTTTGCCGTCTTCGTGCCATCTGCCGTACAGGTTGCATCTCCATTTGACACATAGTTTGTATATACATGTGGGATCTTGCTTCCCTTGTCTATAACTGTATCTACCGCTCCGCAGCCGTAGTCACATTTTGCCGTCTTTGTGCCATCCTTTGTACATGTCGCATCATTATTTGACACATACTTAGTGTATTTGTGTGGCAACTTAGTTCCTGCATCTACTACAGTATTTTTTGTGCCACAGCCGTAATCACAGCTCGCTGTCTTCGTGCCGTCTTTCGTACACGTAGCATTCTTGTTTGACACATACTTAGTGTATTTGTGTTCCAGCTTAGTTCCTGGTTCTACCACTGTTTTTGTGTTTCCACAGCCATAGTCGCAGCTCGCTGTCTTCGTTCCATCCTTTAAACACGTCGCATTCCTGTTCGACTTATACTTTGTATATTTGTGTGCCAGCTTAGTTCCCGTGTCAGTAACTGTCTTTTTTGTGCCACAGCCATAGTCGCAACTGGCTGTCTTCGTTCCATCCTTCGTACACGTTGCATTCTTATTTGACGTATACTTCGTGAATTTGTGCGCCAGTTTTGCCGCTGCCACCTTCTTTGTGGAAGTATAGCTTCCATATGTCGCTGTATATATAGTCTGTCCCGCCGCCGTACAGGTCGCAGTCGACTTGCTTGTCACCTTGCAGGCTGTCTTGCTTGTCTTCTTACATCTCGAGCAAAGTCTCGATGCCGTACAGGATGTTCCGCTCCATGCAAATGTTGGCTTTCCATACATATGCGGAAGAGACGTCACCTTAGCTTTTCCTGTGCCATTGTATTTCTTGCCATTTAAAACAACTCCGGAATATGAATAGCTGACAGTACCTGTATAACCACAGCTTACTCCGCTGGTCGTGATCTTTATACTGGTTGTCGCTTTGTATGACTTATTACACTCATTACATTTTCCAGTGACAGTCGCCTTCATGGTGTTGAAGTTTGGACTTGCTGAAAGTGATAATTTGTGATTATGGCTTGCATCTCCCAGTGAGAAGAACGTAACCGTATATGTGACAGGAATATTAACCCCTGTTACACTGACCGTGAATATATCACCTGCCTTATATTCCGTGATGCCCTTTGGTCTGAACACGATTGTACCCTTCTGATAGTCGTTGCTGACATAGAAGTCTCCGTTTGCCTTGCCCTTTGAAAATGTCCAGGTCTTGCCATCGCTCTTTCTCTTAAGTGTGACTTTCACCCTGCTTTCTGTCTCATTCTGTCCGGTAAACAGACTCCACGCATAATCTTTGCCAAAATACTCCAGCGGCATAGTCTGTGCCGGCCAGGCCACATTCTTTATCGAGCTATTGTTACTCATATCTATTGCATACATAGACATGTATCTTCCCGCAACACCAAATCCGGTTTTACCCATAGTAGGATTCAGGCACCAGCCACGGTGTCCAACATATCGTATGTTACCCGAATCACTGTCTTCCATCCAACTATACAGTATGCATGAATTCAATGTGGAACTACCCACTGCAATATTGGAACTGCTGCATCCGGCATATCCCTTTTTATACAGAGCATCACTCATACCTGACGGTTTCCTTGGGTAATGACTCAGATCATCAATTAGATAATCCACATATGCTCCCGCCTGACACTGAGCCGTATATGTGCTGTCCAAAGTCACATTGTAATTAAGGCCCGCTATGTACCTTACATTATTCAATGTGGCAAGAGCCTTCTTCAATGTGGCATCAGAAAGCGCTCCCTCATAGTATGGAGACTTATCTTTATATGCTTTCTTATAAGTCACTGCATCCGATGGATACGCCCCATTTTTCTTTATCTGGGCTATGATATCACTCTTTGAGTGTTTTGCCACGCCAAGGCCGCTTGCCGCCGCCAGCTCAGCCACAGACTCTTCCTGATCATCCTGGCTCTGTACTTCAGCCACAGACTCTTCCTGATCATCCTGGCTCTGTACTTCAGCCACAGACTCTTCCTGATCATCCTGATCCTGCACTTCTGCAGCATACACCTTCTGAACCGGGCCATACGCACCCAGATTCGCACAGACAGTGCTGCCTGCCATGGCAAATGCCATTACCACCGCCAGTGATCTTGCAAATTTTCTCATTTGAAATCCTCCCTTTCTCTGCAGCTAGCGCCACTGTATATATCATACAGTGGCGCTAGTTATTTCATATGCGTGCCACTTCATCAGAAACCGACACATTCTTATTTTATTTACTCACAGTAACACACTTCGCACTGCTCCAGCTAGAGTAATAAGTCTCTCCCTTAACCTTCTTATAACCACGCATTCTTACGTAGTATTTCTTCTTCTG
Source organism: uncultured Coprococcus sp. (assembly GCA_934270935.1). GTDB lineage: Bacteria > Bacillota > Clostridia > Lachnospirales > Lachnospiraceae > Coprococcus. Next base: position 30,704 of record CAKQQK010000011.1, read on the forward strand.
AAGATTTGCGATCGTCTTACTTGTAACCTTGCTGGACGATATCGTCACGATCTTTGCATTTTTGAATGCATTATTTCCTGCGTACTGTATCTGATATCCGGTCACTGCTGTGTTCTTTTTCCATGTCACAGTCAGTTTCTTTACAGATTTGTTTGCTGCGCTGCTTACACCAACAGGCTTTACGTAATACTGAGCCTTTCCAGCACTTGCAGCCGCACTGCAGGTAACTCCGGATACGGTCTTGTATGCCTGTACCCTGTATGCATATCTCACACCCTGTTTATTTGCCGCTGTATCAATATATGACAGTATCTTATTTGACTTGATCGTCTTGATAGTAACATACCTGCCGTTTCCTTTTTTGCGCTGTATGAGATATCCACCGGCATTAGTTGACTTACTCCAGGTTATCTTGATACCACTTGCTGTGTTCTGAGTCCTTGTTATGGCTGATGCCTTTGGAACTATCTTGAAACTTCTGGATGAAGTTCCAGAGTATTCACCATTAAATGTTATCTTTACAATAACCTTTCCTATACTCTTAGTGTTTGGATATGTAACTGTGTACTTTGTGGCAGGGATAACTTTGCCACTGGAATTCTTCACCACAACTCCCGGCTTGTGAACCTTATTGTCGTACGTATATGCTGCCTGGCTAAGCTTCACAGACGAAATCTTTTTTATAACGATCTTGCTGGTGCTCTCACCGCCACACTTTGTACATATGTGAGCCTTATAGCCATCAGCCTTTGAAGTAGCCTTCTTTACAAGAGTCCAGCCTCTTCCAAAGCTGTGTCCTGTGGCCGGTATCTTTGCTGTCACATACTTTCCAAGCTCCGGATCATATCTTCTCTTTGAACCAGCCGCTGTGCAAGTCGGCTCTATTACAACCTGCCACTCCAGCATATCTGCAAGTGCGATGTAGAATGCACCACCGTCCAAATCTGCTGAAACCTTGAGATAATATACATCGCCCTTTTTCAATTTATTTTTCAGTACGTCTGCAGCATTCTCCCATGAATCACCATCCACAGGCATCATGAAAGCTTCATCATACGCACAGTCTGTATCATAGATTCCGTCCGCAGGGACAACCATCTTATAAATATAAAATCTGGCATTACCCGATGTATTCTCTGGTAATTCCTTATATGATGCATTATTTTTGAACTTCAAAGACTCTATATCGTCTTTATTGCTGTACGTAATCTTATATGTAGCTGTGATTCCAGCAACATCAGCCTCTACAAATATTTCATCACTTTCAAGCCATCCAATACTGTACGCTATCCTTCTTCCATTTGACAGCTTATCTGCTCCAGAAACAGTCTCTGTAGTTCCATCAGCATATGTCACCTTTAATTCTACTGAATTATCGCCAAATATATCTTTAAATTCCTTATAAATCTGACCCTTATATCCTGTGATCTCCACATCGGCTATGCTGCTCGGTCTGCGGATCGTGATCTTGTAATCTGCCCCTGTTGCCACGTCAATCTTATATGTTACTCCAGCTCTCAGACGATAGGATGAAGATTCCGCTTTAACACTATTTCCATCCTCATCGGTTACACTTACCTCACCCGTACTGTGTTTTGAATCAATATCAACAATATAATTTCCTGTGATCGCAGGTTTGAACACAAATGAAAACATGTCATCCTCTGAAGATGCAGTATCAAATGTCTCGCCCTCGACAAGTTCCTTTACCTCAATATGGATCTCCTCGACATCAATCCTGATGGCAGGAATGTAATTCCATACAGTAGAGTTTTTATTTAAATATCTAAATTCAACTACAGCCTGTCTATCGTCATCTGTCTCCTCAATACTGTACGCGCTCTGAATTGTATTGTCATATTTGTCATAGTATACTCGAGATGTGGAACTGTAATCCATTATTTCATAGCTGTCATCACCGTATTCCACTGTAAACTGACCTGATACTATCATAGATCCGTCATCAGCATATATCGCACGGAAATCATCAGAGTATAACTTTATCCCCGTTATCGCCTCATACTTTACCTTGGAAAGCAACACGCTGAATGTTGATACAGGACTGTTTTCACTATACAATTTGACTTTGAATGTATACTTAACACCCTTCTCAAGTTTCGATATGAGTGCAAAGTTTTCATTATCACCGCTGTCGTCATCAGATGCAATATACTCATCATTCTTATACAATTCTGCATAAGTATCGCCACTTCCATAACTCTGTATTTTATATTCTCCCGTCTCCTCCGGAGTAAATGTAAGTTCTGCATAATCTTTTCCAGAAAGTGTCAGCTCCTTGCTCTCATCCAGACCAAATTTTTCCTGTATATGTACTGTGTCCTTAGTGTTTACCTGTACCGTGACAGATTCGCCGGCATCAGGTTCTGTGACGATATAATATGGCTCTCCCTTTTTTACAGATTTTACATATCCCTTTCCACAGAAATACGACAAATGGCCATCTCCGTCAAGCGTATATACGTCTGCTCTAATAGTACTGTTGAAAATAACATCCTGATCCTTTTCCGGAGTAAACTTGTACACTCTTGTACACTTTTTATCCAACTTATTTGCATCTGTGAATTGCTCACCAAACTTCAATTCCTGCACTATGAATGCATCGATCTTCTTTACTGATATCTTTGCACCATTTACCTGACAGGAATCTGACATATTAAGAGTCTTTGCAACAACTGTGTATTCACCTTCATCGTTTAACAATCTGTTAAAATCTCCATATACTTGTCCTTCTGCATCAAGCAAACACAAGGACATGCTGTCAGTAGTACCATGCACCACTTCCTTAGCGCCATCTGCATATGTAATAGTCGTTGTCACATCACTAGAATCTACATGATCATACTCACACAGATACTCATCCTTATCGACTTCAGTATCAATCGACACAACCTCTGGAACAGCAGATGCAGTAACCTTGGTAATTTCCGCATCTCCTCCCGGAACAAAATACAGATATATCACATCAGTATCCAGCTCAACTATATCCGAATAAGTATATGGATTGGCATAAGAAGGTTTTGGATTCAATCGTTTTCCATCTGCGTCATATACTTCAAGATTGGCCAGCAGTGCATTTGCCTTAAATGACAGACACTTCTCTCCCTCAGGAACAATTGCCTTGTACATATATGTGGTCTGTGCCCGATTCAGATATAAAGGCTTCGATATATCCCACTCACCATCATACGCATCTGTCACATCCCATACTTCAAATGGTATCTCAATCGGCGCGACATCCGCATAGACATTGCCATGTCTTGACACAAGCTCAAGTACAGTCTTGTATTTTCCCTTTTGCAGATATGTGTTATATGCACCATCAGACAGATCGCACTCCACATATTCTGAAGTATCATCATCATACCTAAGCAGCGATGTCTTTACAGTGTTATTCCATGAATCAACTGCATCATTCGTCTGTAAATTCGTGTATTTTTCCGTGCCTCCATCGTAGGTTATGTAACAGCCTGACTCTGTCTGCTCACTGAGCACTCTGCCATATACCGCACCTGACATATAGATATATCTGGAATATATACCGTTCTCATCAAGTTTCCAGCTAACTGGCAGCTTGTACTCCCCAGCCTTACTAAGCTGAACATTCATCGTCCATGAATAAACGTTGTTTCCCCATTTGTCATATGTTCCACTTGTTATATCTACATAATATGTAATTCCTTTGTCCAGGAACTTACTGCTTTCACCTATAGCATCACTGACCAGGTTATATTTATCACCTGATGTGTCTTCATGATAAATATTCAAACACACATCAGTACCGAAATCATATACGCCGGTCACATCAGGAGTAAACTTGTAGATTGCATGTGCTTTTTTCTCTGTATCGATCGCATTGGCTCCTGTATGCAGAGTTCCCTTTGCCACATCGCTTATCTTGCATACCTCTATATCATATCCACTCGTTATTCCACTATCTGTATATACCTTCACATAAGCTTGTCCAATTGGCAGCTCATATGCCGGATATGATGTCTCACCGACATTGTATGATACATAAATTTTCTCTCCGTATCTCGTATTTACGTCTCCATACCCCAGAACATTCGACTCAGTTTCCCCATTGCTGTATGTCACCTTTATTCTGGCATCTTTTGCAAAACCACTGTCGATACTATATATAAATGTTGTATCTGCCGGGTACTTCTCAATCTCGATGGAACTGATACATGGTTTTATACTGAGATCCACCGTCCAGTCATATATATCTTTGCCATCATCATCTATAAGCTCATTACAAAACATTACGTAATAAGTTGTATCTTTTTTTAATACAGTATTGCTTTGTACCCGGATTGCTCCTCCATCCGCTATTCTGTATATAGAAACATTCGCTACAGGGCTCATACTGACACGTCCATCATATGGCATATCAAGTTTGTATATATTGTTACTATAAGTTTCTGAATTATGGGCGCTATGAATCTTGTTTGTTCCAGCAGACAACTTTGGGAAATCCATATCTGCAATTGAAACAATCTGAATCTCCTGGCTTCCCACCTTATTCCAGGTCTCTCCGTCTTCACTTGCAGCTACAGACAATGTATATGTGCCTGCCGAAGATGGCAATACTCCTTCATACTCTTCAGAATTCCATTCTGATCCTTCAGAAGCTATATACAGTTTATACTGCTTGCCATACCTGTCCTCCAAGTCATAGTAAGACCTGCGGTCAAGCATCTCCACTCTGCCATTCTCAAGTGTTACAGACACCTTCATATAATCCATGACATTCGTTTCGAACTGCATTGGAAAATCTGTCCGTGACATTACAAATTCTGCACTGACAGGAGCAGAATATATCTGGGCTAAAACCTGTAAATTATAGATATCGTCTTCGTTATCATCATACTTGTCTACTGACAGACCGATATAATATGTCTGTCCCTTAGTAAGGGAGTATGTTTTCTTTTCACTGTCATTCACAGACACCTCTGAATAATCAGATGCATATACCATAATTTTACTGCATCCTTCTTCAATACCGGAAAATATATAATCCCCTGTCTCAGATGGCGTAAATTTATAATACTCCGGAATTTGATCGTAAGCAGCCAAAGTCCTGATCTCAGTTTCACTTACAGTCTGTTTATCCGCAAAATATTCATCAGGACTTTGAACATAGATATCATACGATGCCCATATCTTCGTACCTGCTGCAGGCTCGACCCCTGCATCATCATTTGCGTCCATAATCTCTACTGTATATTTTCCAGCCTCAAGTGTCTGCGCATAACGGTATCTCTGCATTACTCCATCGTCATCGTATGCGTAATTTCCATCTTCATCCTTAATCCATACAGAATATTCAAACCCATTGGAGTCAAAAGTTTCATTTCCTGCAATTGTAAATTCTTCTGAACTTCCATCGGTTTCTTTAGACTTAAAGCAGAAATAATCATAAAATGGATAGTATGCACCCGCAAGGAACCTGGTATAAGGCTCAGATATATTTATTTCTTCAGGCTGCTTTACCTTCTCCACTACTATATCGAATGATCCTTTCACGCTGCCATAATAGAATCCAGCTTCCAATATATAAGTCTTCCCAGCTGTAAAACTATAAACCAGCTTGAAGTTATTACCATAGCCATCATTATCATTCATATGAAGATAATGTCCATCTGCATCATATAAATATACTATAGTGTCATCGTCACTGGTAGAATATATATTCAATGTAGCACTCTCCGCCGGCGTAAATCTAAATTTCTTCATCCCACCGGATGTTAAATCCACCCTTGTAACACCTTCACTGATATCCACAACTCCATCGGCATCACTCGGTGTCGCCTCTGCAGCCTGAGCCGCATCTCCGGTGTCCTGCGCATACACGGCGACAGCCGGAATATTCACACTGGTCACAGCGATAACAGCTGCCATGAACATTGCGAGATATCTCTTCAACTTTCTCATATTACGTCCTCCCTTCGACCTTTCATAAACCTTTTAACAACAACTGTCGGTTACATCATATCGGCATACATTATCTTGAATCAGCATGCATTATCTTGATTACCTGCGCATGCTTTATGTGTAATCTATTTTATCATACCATCTGTCACAGCAGATATAAAGCATTTTTGTATATATATGATAAATTCAGGCTTGTTATATATGTATTTTGCTCATTACTTACATAAAAAAACGGCACACAGTCAAAATTCACTGTGTGCCGGTAGCTTCTTTTATTTGATGAATATTACTGAATAACCATTATTAACGGTCATTGTCAATATTAAGGTAAATGTTGTAATCACCAGCCAGATACCATTTGCTTCCAATCTTAACAACAGAATAACTCAGTGTTCCATCTGCTGTTCCATCCTCACCTTCAACCGTGATATCTGCTCTTGCATATGCATATCCTGATATATCTAAATCAACATCAAACTCTTTCTTGAATTCTTTCTTTGTATCCTTTATGTCTGACTTACTTGCGTAATCCTTGTCGACATCCTTCACTTCTATCTTCTTAACCTTACCAACTTCATCCTCAAGATCATCTAAATCATCCTCAAGAAGATCATTGATATCTTCAAGAACCTCTTTCTTGGTCTCACCCACATCCTCTGTGGCTGCCTTGACCATCTTGCCATTCATCAGTTTATATACAGTTTTCTCATTCTCTGTACGAATTGCCTTTGCAAGCTTATCTCCAACCTTGTCGATACTGCCAGCACCTCTGCCTCCAGCAACGACCGCAATCACAACTATGATTATAATAATGGCGGCAAGTGCTGCACCTGATATAATCATGAGCTTTGTATTCTGGAAGAGATCATTGATATTGAATCCTTGTTTTTTTGCAGGCTGTGCAAATGGATTATTGCCCATCTGATCACCATACTGCTGTCCACCGTACTGACCATTCATCTGGCCGCCGTACTGCTGCGCTCCGTACTGACCGTTCATCTGGCCGCCATACTGCTGACCTCCGTACTGACCATTCATCTGATCTCCGTACTGCTGCGCTCCGTACTGACCATTCATCTGGCTACCGTACTGCTGCGCTCCATACTGGCCATTCATCTGGCCGCCGTACTGACCGTTTGACTGATCACCATACTGCTGGCCACCGTACTGACCATTTGACTGATCGCCATACTGCTGTCCACCGTACTGGCCATTTGACTGATCACCATACTGCTGGCCGCCGTACTGGCCATTCATCTGATCAGGAGTTGTCATGTTTGTTGGAGGAGTACCCTGTGCACCGCCGTAAGCACTAACTCCCGGTGAAGTAAGGACTGTGGTTCCCTCTTCATCATCCATATTGTCAAGTCCATTTACATTATTCTCGTCCATATGTATTTCTCCTTTTTCCCGTGCTACGCATATATCCCCGCGTTGTTCTGGTCACTATGTTCTATGGTAGCATTTTATATACACGATGTCCAATAAAAAATCAAAAATAAACAGTACAAAATAAAATCAAAGTTCTTCCGCTGCCAGACGCCAGGAGGGCTAAATGTCTCATCAACCACACACAATCACAAAACAAAGCAGGCGCCCCAGACAGCACAAACATCTGTGCCCTCTGGAGGCGCCTGCCCAGGCAACCGAATCCAACCTAAATCCAGTCGTTGAATCCATCCACTAAATTTTATCTCACATCCAGCCCTGGATTTCCATGGCAACACTTACTACTTCCTTACAAGATGTATCTGATAAGCATTGTACTCGCCAAACTTGAGCGGCACCGGAAGTCCGATCTGGTCAAGTCCCTGTCCGCTGTACTCTGCTCCGGTCTCCTCATCAACGTATGTGGCAGCCGCATCAAGGCCCTTCACCCTGACGAAAGGTACCGGTGAATTGCAGAAGCTATCCACTGTCACTATATTGACAAGAGTCTCCGACTTATCCCTTGCGACAAACGACCATGCAGCCACACCTTTGCTCTTGTCCGCATCCGTCAGTCTGTAGTAGAGTCCGTTGTGAAGGAGATCCCAATATTTCTTGTAGTTTTCTACCTGAGCCTTAACCTCTTCTTTCTCCTCGTCACTGACCTTGTTCAGGTCAAGCTCATAGCCGAAGCTTCCCGCCATGGCAACGACAGCTCTTGTATTGAACGGAGTTGTCCTTCCCGTCTGGTGATTTGGAACTGCAGATACGTGTGAACCAACCACTGATATAGGATAGCCAAATGAAGTTCCATACTGTATGTCAAGTCTGCATATTGCATCTGTGTCATCACTGCACCAGATCTGTGGTGTGTAATACATCATTCCGGCGTCAAATCTTCCACCGCCGCCACTGCATCCCTCTATGAACATCTTTGGATATCTTGCCTGAAGTCTCTCCATGAAATCATATACACCGAGAACATACTTGTAGAGGATAGTTCCGTTGTTCTGTATTCCTTCGGTCATTGAGTATACATTGAGGATACTTCTGTTCATATCCATCTTTATATAATCAACATCTATCTTATCCAGCACTGCAGTCATCTGGTCAAATATGCAGTTGACAACCTCTTTTCTTGAGAAATCCAGATTGAGCTGGCTTCTTCCCATAACCGGCTTTCTTCCAGGAACCACAAATGCGTAATCCGGATGCTCCTTGAACAGGTTACTCTTCTCAGATACCATCTCCGGCTCGATCCAGATACCAAACTTCATGCCAAGATCTTTGACACGTTTCACTACATCTGCCATCGGACCGCCCATCTTATCTTCATTTACAAACCAGTCGCCAAGTCCTGACTTGTCGTCATCTCTCACACCAAACCAGCCATCATCCAGAACCAGCATCTCAACGCCAAGCTCTGAAGCCTGCTTTGCTATGTTTACGATATCATCTCCGTTGAAATCAAAATATACCGCTTCCCAGCTGTTGATGAGTATTGGTCTTCTCTTTGTCTTGTACTCGCCGCGGCAGATATTATATCTGACCACATCATGCATCTTGTGTGACATATCGGCAAATCCATCAGGTGAATATACCATCGCAACCTCAGGTGCAACAAATTCACACTCAGGATAGAGCACATACTCGAACATATCATCCTGAACACCCATATTGAGTCTCACCTGATCCATCTGATCCTTCTCAACCTCACAGCCAAAACTTCCACTGTAAAGCAGAGATATTCCGTAGCAGTCACCGTGATCTTCATCCGCATTCTTTGCAGCAAGAACCACAAATGGGCTGTGCTGGTGGCTTGAAGTTCCCCTTGTGCTGCCAATCTTCTTCACACCATGTGTGATCTCATCCCTCTCATACATGCGCTCCATGGCATGTCTTCCATGGAAATGTATAAGATCATAATCACCTGTCACAAAGTCCAGACTGACACTTGAAGCCTTTGAAACAAATATATCCGCATCGCTTATATTTCTGACTATAGCTGATCTTGTGATCAAATCCTTATCCTCTATAATTCCATACAGGAGCTCAACCTCAACTCCTACCTGTGGATCCTGAAGAACTATCTTAAGTGTCTCTCCCTTCTCGCCATCGTTTGTGTATGCAGCCGGAAGTCCCTTGAGACTGTATTTCTTATCCACGATTTCATAAGATACATATCTGAGATCGCAGCCATGAACCCCCTCAATATCCTTAATATTAAATGCAGGAGTCCTGAAATCTCCGTTTCCATAACAGCTATACTCCTGTGGAATATTGTCCAGTGAAAACTCACGGCAGTCCTGCGCCTCATAAGGATTTCCAGAAAATCCTCTATCGTAATGAGTTATGACATACGACATGTCCCCGTCAAGTTTCTTGCCATAATACAGATGTGCGAGATATCCATACTCTATCACCTTCATCTGATATGTAGTATTTCTGGTATTTAGTGTGAATAGTCTGCTCTCTTCATTTACTACTATTGCCATGCCAAAATCCTCCTTTTCATAATCTCCTGTCTATCCTCAGCCAGACCTGCCAGCCGAATCTTACTGATTTATCTACGTTATCTACTTTATCTACAACCGGGTCTCCCGGAATGTATTCATATCTACTTGCCAAGCTCAACCATATAGTCCACAAATTTCTCTGCGTACTCATAACTTTCAGCATATGCCGACAGTCCCACATACGCCTTGCCATCTGTGTACTCTGTAAGTCCTGCCGCTTTGTATCCATCAGATACATCTATTCCAACGGGCACCTTCACACCCTCATCATTTTCATAGTAAACTATTCTATCTTTATATCTATCGCATATATCGCCGATCTTCTCATCTGACAGATCCGCAAGTCTTCCGCTCTTTGCAAGCCCTATGAGGTTGTCATATTGACACATAACCACCTGGGCCGTATCAGCCTCAAGATATGCCAGCACCTTCATATAGTAACTGTTCTTATAATCTGAATTGTTTGCCAGGTTGAAAAATGCATTATTATCAAATGCTACTTTACCCGGCAGATTCTCTTCACCAACATACGACACAAATCCCTGTGCCAGTTTGCTGTCATCCGAAACATCGTCATAGTTATTCACAAGAACAACATCAAATACCGGCTTGTCCTCTCTTGTCACAAATACCACCGTGAAATACACGATCAGCCCCACAAGAACGACAGCGCCGATTATCCAGAATTTGTAATAATCCCAGATATAACCTATCTTTTTACGCATGGAGTCCATCTCTTTTATCTTCAGTTTCTCTTCTTCTGTGATAATAGGCTTTTTCATAGATGTCCTCCTTCCGCACTTACGATAATATTGGAGTGGACGCATGAAAGGCGCTTCGCGCGGCGTCCACGGCATCATAAGTGCTTCCGCACTTACGATATATCTGGAGTGGACGCATGAAAGGCGCTCCGCGCGGCGTCCACGGCATCATAAGTGCTCCGCACTTACGATATTATAGAAGGGTGACGCCAGCAACTGACGTCACCCACATTGTAGTTACAACTGCTATATTGTCTTTTAGAGCTTTCCACCTGATGTAGCGATACCTTCTACGAACTGCTTCTGGAATATCAGGTATATAACGATCATTGGTATACATGATATGAGTGAAGCTGCCATCAGCTGTGGATAGTTGGACTGATACTGTCCCTGCATAGTTGCAAGAGCTGCTGAGAGCGGCATCTTGTTTGCACTGCTGTTTACAACCAGTGGCCACATCAGATCTTTGAATGCGAACACTGCTGTGAATATTCCGAGAGCAACCATTGATGATCTTGCAAGTGGAGCCATTACGAATACAAAAGTCTTTGGAATATTACATCCATCAAGTCTCGCTGCCTCCTCGAGATCTCCAGGAAGTCCCATGTAAGCCTGCTTCAGCAGGAATGTACCAAACGCTGTTACGATACCTGGGAAAACCAGGGCGAACATTGTATTTGTCAGTCCCATCTTACTGATCATCAGGAACTGTGGGATGATGAATATCTGTGAAGGAATCATCATCTGGAAAAGTATCAGGGAGAACATAAAATCTCTGCCCTTGAACTTAAGTCTTGCAAATGCATATCCTGCAAGTGTTGCCGTGAGACATGCACACACAACTCTGAAGAATATGAGCAATAATGTGTTCTTGTAGAGAACAAGGAAGTTCATGTTATTCCATACAGTAGTGAAAGCGTCTGTACGCCACTGTGATGGTAATATTACGAATGGACTTACTGAAGTTGCCTCTGTAACTGTCTTAAATGCTGTCAGTGTCATCCATACAAATGGCACGATCATAATTATTGAGAACACTATGAGAATAAGGTGAATCAATAATTTCTGCATTTTTCTCTTAAACTGTACGCCTCTTGTCATATTGATTCCCCCTTCCTAGTTATAGTGAACCCACTTCTTCTGACCGATCATCTGGAATACTGTAAGTACCATGATGACTGCGAGAAGAAGAACTACTATTGCTGATCCATAACCCTTGTTACCATTCTGGAATGAATACTGGTAGAACAGATATACGATTGACTCTGTCTTCTTGAGGGCTGGATTTGAAATATCCATTACCATGTATACAAGGTCGAATACCTGGAGTGCTCCGATTACTCTTGTTACGAGTACGAAGAATACTGTTGGAGAGAGAAGTGGAAGAGTGATCTTGAAGAAAGCTCTCACACCTGATGCTCCATCAATATCTGCTGCCTCGTAGTAATCCTTAGGTATCTCCTGAAGTCCTGCAAGGAACAGAACCATATTGTAACCTATAATCGACCATACACCGATGATCGCAACTGAGATCCATGCGATCTTTGGGTTGGATATCCACTCGATCTTTGCACCAATAATATGGTTTAACAGACCGAACTGTGAATTGTATAACCATCTCCATACCATGGCTACGGCTGCAGGTGCAACTACCATTGGCAGGAAGAATATTGCTCTGTATACAGTTCTTCCATGCATCTTACGATTCAGGAATACTGCAAGTACAAGTGCGATGGCGATTGAGAATGGAACCTCGATGATCGCATACTTGAATGTATTGAGAAGTGACTGCCATACCTCAGGGTCAGCAAACATCTTCTTGTAATTTGCAAATCCTGCAAATGATGAATCTCCAAATGATCCAACCTTACAGAATGACTGATATATTGTCTGAACTATAGGCCATAAGTTGAGGACTATGATACCTATCATTGTTGGGAGAATGAACGCCCAGCCCCATTTGCGCTGGTTTCTTTCCCATGTTGTAGATCTCTTTTTCTTGAACTCTTTATCTTCAGCGACTGCCGCCTTTTCTGCGACTACTGGCTTTTCTGCGTCTGTCTCTGCAGCCTTGATCATCTCAGCTGCTTTTTCCTGAACAACTTTGTTCTCAGTCGCTTTGGTATCCGGTTTCTTCTTATTATCTGACATAAAATCCCTCCTTCTATCATTTATACTGAAATTAACACCCCATTGATTCTGGTGAGCAATGGGTAGGAACTCCATCCTACCCACTGTTTTGTTATCTTATAAATGCCTTACAGGATTACTTGTCTTCCTCATCGATGTACTGATTCATCTGAGCTGCGAAGTCCTTACATGACTGCTCCATCTTTGATGGGTCTGCCCATGCATCTGCGAAGAATGTCTGTGCTGCCTGTGACCATACTGTTGAGTTGTATGTGTAAGGTCTAAGTACAAGCTTATTTGTAACACCTGAAACTGTTGAATCCTTTGTGATATCAAGGTAAGCGTTGAGGTTGAACTTGTCTGTACAGTTTACCCACTTGTCTGATGTTCCTTCGTAAGCTGACATTGTTACACCGAGCTCAGCCTGCTTCTCCTGCATCTCCTTTGAACCTAACCACTCGATAAGCTTCCAGCAGTCATCTGGTCTCTTTGTGTCTGCTGATGCAGCCCATCCAAGTCCGTTACAGATAGAAGTTCTCATGCCTGTTGTCTTGTCATATGGAAGAATTGCTACGTCACAGTTCTCAACGAGATACTCGTTGTCAAGGAATCCTGCTGTCATCCATGAACCCTGTGTGATCATTGCTACTGTGCCTGACTGGAACATAACGTCTGTACCTGTCTCAGACATTGTTGTTGCTGGTGGGCAGCAATCCTTGAGAAGCTTTCCTACATAATCCATAGCCTTGATTGTGTTTGCATCGTCATATCCTGACTTTGTGTGATCGTCATTTACGATGTAACCACCCATTGAGTAAACCATGTTGTAGTATGTGTCCTGATCGTTTGATGTGTTCATACAGAAACCGTACTGGTCGCCAGTTGTGAGCTTCTTAGCTGCCTCATAGAGGTCATCCCATGTCCAATTCTCATTTGGATACTCAAGTCCTGCAGCATCGAACATCTTCTTGTTGTACCAGAGAGCGATTGTATCGTAATCCTTTGGCACTGCGTAATATGAGCCATCATATGTGTAGAGCTCTGTGATCTCTGGCATGTAGTTGCTCATATCAACTTTCTCACTCTTTGCGATGTAGTCATCGAGCTTTAAGAGCTTGTTGTTCTTCATGTACATCTGTGAGTTGTTGGAGTGCATCCAGAATACATCCGGCATATCTCCACCTGATGCACCAGCCTCAAGAAGTGTCCAGTATGAATCCCACTCCTTAACCTGTACATCAACCTTGATTCCTGTCTCTTCTGTGAAGAGATCACATATCTGCTGCAGACCCTTCTGCTGGTTGTTATCCCAGATAACTACCTCAAGTGCATCCTTACTGCTGCCCTTGCTTCCATCACCGCCGCCACATGCGCACAGTGAAAATGCTGTTGCTGCTGCAAG
>CAKQQK010000012.1:0-44858 GCA_934270935.1 uncultured Coprococcus sp.
GCTCTATGATATATCGTTCACCTGCACCGATAAATGTTGTGGCCTCAACTATCCAGAGAACCACATCAACCTCATCCAGCGTACTCTCGGCAACCTTGAGCATGTACTCTCCAAGCTTATTCTTCGCCCTGTTGATACCCGGTGTATCAAGAAAAATAATCTGTCCATTATCGCTTGTATACACGGTCTGGATTCTGTTCCTTGTAGTCTGAGCCTTATTGCTTGTTATCGCTATCTTCTGTCCTATCAGTCTGTTCATGAGCGTTGACTTTCCAACATTGGGTCTGCCTATTATTGACACAAAACCTGACTTGTATTCCTTATTCATATATCTCCTTCATCCCGCAGGCATGATCATATATCATGCCTGCGTATCCAACCTAAATATTCACTTTGGTATATCATGAAAAATTTTATCGCATCTGTCTTCATTCAACCTTAGAAGATTGCAAGCACTTCCTTGAAACTGTCCTTGTTCTCCTCTATCCTGTTCTCGCCGCCTATAGCACAGATGATTCCAGAATCCGTGACAGCCTTTACAAGCGGCGCAAGTGCCCTGATCGCATCTCTGTCCGTGGAGAGGATCTTGTCACGCTCACTCTGGATCTGCTCATCTGTAACTCCCATAAAGTATCGAGCCATATGACTTACACCCTCAGCAACAGGTGTTGCAGGTGCATCTATCTGTGCCATAGTTCCAATGATATACTTAGTCATGTCACGGTCTGAGCACTCAAAATTCTCCACAAACTTATACGCATTCTTGAATATATCATACGTTTCCATAAGGTTTGGATCTCTGTATGAACTCATATAACAGGTTCCATTTCTAAGGAATGAGCACATGGCACCATATGCACCGCCTTTTACTCTGACATTCTCCCACAGGTAACCATATGAAAATATGATCTTGAGTACACTCAGTGAACTGTCGTACTTGTAACCGGCATCCTCAAAATTACCTGCTATGGCTACATACTGAACCTGGCTGGCAGTCTTAAATCCCTCATTCTTAAGCTCCTTCTCAAACGGCTTCACAGCCTTATGTGCAGGTCTTGTTGAAAGTTCTTTTCCAAAGTCTTCAAATGATTCAGCAAGCAGGTCTGTCACATCCTCATCTCCTGTATAAGAAACCGTAAGCGCCCCCTTTCTGAGAACCTCTGCAAGAGCACACTGAAGTTTCTCAACGAGCTCATCATATCTCTCATCAAAATTATCAGTTATATCGCACAGGAATTCATAATAAGCAATTCCACAGGTCTCATCTGTAAATCTTGCTCCCTCATCAATATATGACATTGCTCTTGTATATGCAGTCACATGTCCTGATGAAGCCATTCCATTCTTCATGCTGGACTTCTCTTCTGTCAGAAGCTCCTTCAGTCTCTTCCTGTCATCTATCTTTGATGAAAACAGAATCTCTTTCATAAGTTCAACAGCATATGGAAGTTTCTCATAGAGAGCTTTCATCGATATATAGAAGAATTTCTTGATATCAGTATCACTGGCATATCCCACCATATCAAAATCAATTCCTCCTATATTGCTGTCAATCTCATTGGATAGCTGTCCGTAGGTGTGTTTATCTGTATCGATATATTTAAACAGGCACGTCAGCACCGCAAGGTATGGCACAAGTTCATTGTCTATATCATTGATATTGAAATAGAACCTCAGATATCCTATACCATTTGTAAATATATCGTGGCTTACAACATGGAGTCCACCTATCTCAGATTCAGCATGCTTAAGCTTCTCAGCCTCTTTGTCAATGTCCTCTATCGCCAGAAGCGGAACCTTGGCAAGATCCTCTGCGGATGAAGGCGTCGCCTGATACTCCTTGAGCGCCTTTGTATCCTCTACAATCTTTTCAAGCTCCTCTCGGCTGAGTGTAGCTTTGTATGCAGCAAGCTCATCAGCGATCTTCTTCTCATTTGCCTGGTCAATGCCCTTCTTCGGATTCATAGTGAGATATAATCCAAATGTATTGTCTATGAAACATTCCTTTATAAGCTGTTCAAAATATCCATTCTGGAGATCCTCTCGCAGCTCCTTATACACATCATTCATCTCAAAGAACATGAGCGCCTTAGTATCATCATACAACCAGCTGTTGAACGCATCCAGTCCGTACATGAGACCCTTAGGAAATCTTCCAAAGTTGGCCTCCTTGTGCTTAAATTCAAACTTATTGATAGCCGCCTCTATTGCTGCCTTATCTACGCCATGGCTAAGCTCTTCAAATGTGTCATCTATAACCTTTATAAATCTATCCTTATCATTCTTGTCTGCACCTCTTGCTATGATGGAAAATGTAGTCTGCTGACATCCACCATCAAATGAGCTGTAGACCTCCTCACCTATGCCTGCATCAGTCAGTGCCTTCTTCAGCACTGCACCAGGCGCATCCATGAGCACATACTCAAGTATACCGAGCGCTGTGACCTTCTTCTTCTCGGTGCTGAGTCCTGTTATCTTGCTGTATGTGAGTATGGAATTGTTCTCCTCTGGATCAGTATCAGCTATAGAGTAATCCATAGTGATATCCTTCATCTCGTCAAATGGTTTCTGAAGAGGGATCGCTGAATCTATCTCCTTGTAATCGTAATGTGACAGATACTCCTCATCTATAAATTTCAGCTCTTTAGCCATATCGCAGTCACCATACAGATAAATATAGCTGTTCGACGGATGATAATATGTCCTGTGGAAATCCCTGAATCTCTCAAGGGTGAGTGTAGGTATGGATGCCGGATTGCCGCCTGAATCATTTCCATATGGAGTATCAGGCATAAGCGACGACTCTATCACTCTGTACATAATTGACTCAGGACTTGAATACACACCCTTCATCTCATTGTACACAACTCCGTTATACTTCAGATCTCCATCCACAGAATCAAGCTCATAATGCCAGCCCTCCTGCTTCATGATCTCATCATGAATGTAGATATCCGGGTAGAATACGGCATCCAGATACACACTCATGATATTCTCAAAATCCTTCTGATTGAAACTAGCTATAGGGTATACCGTCTTGTCAGAATATGTCATGGCATTCAGGAAAGTATTCAGGGAACCCTTTGCCAGCTCGACAAATGGATCCTTGACCGGATACTTCCTTGAACCGCAAAGCACAGAGTGCTCGATTATATGAGGGATTCCTGAATCATCATATGGAGGTGTCCTGAAACCTATATTGAACACCTTGTTCACATCGTCATTCTCGATGATGAGAACTCTCGCCTTTGTCTTAATATGCTCCAGCACATAGCCCTTGCCGTGTACCTCCGGGAGATCTTTCTCCTCAACTATTCTGTAAGCCTTTAAATCTTTGATATTTCCCAATTCATGTTCTCCTTCTATATTTTTATTATATCCATTAATATATCATATCCATTTATATTTTCTGACCACACCATCTGACCTATTATCCCGGCCAGAATTTTATGGATTCTGCCCGGAATCAAACTTTATATCATCTGTCCAGCGCAAAATGACGCAGGGAGAAAATCAGACAGTTTTCTCATGTCGTAATCATCTTCTGACCTCGCCGCTATGACATACATATCTGTTGAAAATTCTGAGAGCACCTGTCTGCATATTCCGCATGGATAGGTTATCCCGCTTATCCCCGTACCGCAAAGTCCACCTACGATTGCTATGGCCTTGAAATCACTATATCCACTGCTCACAGCATTACACACAGCCGATCTCTCAGCACATATGGTAGCTCCATATGAAGAGTTTTCTATGTTACATCCAGTGAATATCCTGTATTCAGCCAAATCCATATCAATATTCTCCAATACAGTCCCGTCATATCCAGCTTTTCTGGCACATTTCTCCTCACCGGTCTCAAGCTTTCCCGGGCATGCCAGAAGTGCTGCTCCAACCTTGAACCCGGAATATCTGGCATATGCCATGTTCCTTGCCCTGACAGCAGACCTGATGAGCTCTTTGATGTCTTTCTCGTCCATAACACTGCAATTATCAATCATGTAGAATCCTCCATTTTGAACATTAGCCCATTTATAATAATAACACTAATATGCCTTCCTGTTCAATCATTCATGCATTATTAAACGCCCCAATATTCTCATCCTCTTTATATTCATGATTAAATCAAAATGAACTGCACTACCTGTATACTAGGCATACAGATAATGCAGTTCTATTTTCAATTACATATTTTTTTAAATATTTATAAATCTATGTGCTTTAGAATCCCATTCCGCCGCCCATGCCTGCGCCACCTGCTGGCATAGCTGGAGCATCTTCCTTGATATCAGCTACAACTGACTCTGTTGTGAGCATTGTTGATGCTACTGATGTTGCATTCTGAAGTGCACTTCTTGTAACCTTGACTGGATCGATGATTCCTGCCTCGATCATGTTGACATATGTCTCATTGTATGCATCAAAGCCTACGCCAACCTCTGACTCTTTGATCTTGTTGATGATGACTGATCCCTCAAGTCCTGCATTTGCTGCGATGTGGAACAGCGGAGCCTCCATAGCCTTGAGAACTACCTTAGCACCTGTCTTCTCATCGCCCTCAAGATCCTTTACAAGCTCTGCAACCTTCTTTGCAGCGTGGATGTATGCTGAACCACCACCTGAGATGATTCCCTCTTCAACTGCTGCTCTTGTTGCATTGAGTGCATCCTCCATACGGAGCTTAGCTTCCTTCATCTCTGTCTCTGTAGCTGCGCCAACTCTGATAACTGCAACTCCACCGGCAAGCTTTGCGAGTCTCTCCTGAAGCTTCTCTTTATCAAACTCTGATGTTGTCTCCTCAAGCTGAGCCTTGATGACATTCACACGACCTGCGATGTCTTCCTTAGCGCCCATACCGTCTACGATGACTGTGTTCTCCTTTGTGATCTTAGCACTCTTTGCACGTCCAAGGTCATCAAGAGTAGCATCCTTGAGCTCATATCCAAGCTCCTCTGAGATTACCTTACCGCCTGTAAGAATGGCGATATCCTGAAGCATCTCTTTTCTTCTGTCGCCGTAACCAGGAGCCTTTACAGCTACCACCTGGAATGTACCACGCAGCTTGTTGACGATAAGTGTTGTGAGAGCCTCGCCCTCAATATCCTCAGCAATGATCAGCAGCTTTGAACCGCTCTGAACGATCTGCTCAAGAAGTGGAAGAATCTCCTGAATATTTGAAATCTTCTTATCTGTTATCAGTATGTATGGGTTATCAAGCTCTGCAACCATCTTCTCCATATCTGTTGCCATATAAGCTGAAATATAACCTCTGTCAAACTGCATACCTTCTACAAGGTCGAGTTCTGTCTTCATTGACTTTGACTCCTCGATTGTGATGACTCCATCCTTTGACACTTTCTCCATAGCGTCAGCAACCATCTGTCCAACCTCATCGTCACCAGCTGAGATAGATGCAACTCTTGCGATCTGATCCTTTCCGCTGATAGTCTCACTCATATCAAGAATAGCATCAACAGCCTTATCGCAAGCCTTCTTCATTCCCTTTCTGAGAACGATTGGGTTAGCACCGGCTGCCAGGTTCTTCATTCCTTCATTGATCATAGCCTGCGCAAGAACTGTAGCTGTTGTAGTACCATCACCTGCCACATCGTTTGTCTTTGTGGCAACTTCCTTGACGATCTGAGCACCCATGTTCTCAAATGCATCCTCAAGCTCGATATCCTTTGCGATTGTAACACCATCATTTGTGATGAGTGGTGAGCCGTATGACTTTGCAAGTACTACGTTTCTTCCTTTAGGTCCAAGTGTAACTCTTACTGTATCTGCTAACTGATTAACTCCTGCCTCAAGTGCCTTTCTAGCCTCGGCACCGTACTTAATTTCCTTTGCCATTTCTATCTACCTCCATGTTATATTCAATATATGTCACCCGCAGCGCATGCTGCCAGAATGTATCCTGTCTTACTTCTCAACGATTGCAAGTATGCTGTCCTGCTTGATTACTATGTATTCCTCATCGTCAAGCTTAACCTCTGAACCCGCAAACTTCTGATATATTACAGTATCTCCAACCTTAACATCCATAGGAACGAGCTTGCCATCCACAACAGCTCCAGGGCCAACCTCTATAACCTCTGCATACTGTGGCTTCTCCTTTGCCTGTCCAGGTAATACTATACCTGACTTTGTTGTCTCCTCTGCTACTGACTGCTTTAATACTACTCTGTCTCCAAGTGGTCTTAACTTCATGATATATACCTCCTGATTTATTATTATTCACTCTTATCTTTTAGCACTCGTTTTATATGAGTGCTAACACTGTTTTATATTCTATCCATTTCTATAAAAAAATCAACCCTTATTTTCTAAAAAATATATAAAAATATGTCTTATTTAATCTTTGAAGACCCGTCCTGCTTAAACAATGTTGTTCTTGCATAATCAAAAAGATACTGCTGTGCATAACCTCCAAGTTTTCCAAATTTCTTCACTGCAAATGCTTCTATCTCAGTTTTCTTCGTATCTCTGCCATCAAAATACATCTGCTCCATAATCCTCTTCATCCATACATCCACTGGAAATGCCTCTCTCCTGCCCAGGCCAAACAGAAGTACACAATTGGCAACCTTCTCTCCAACTCCTTTTATAGTCATAAGAAGCTCCCTCGCGTTTTCTATATCAAGCTTATCCAGCTTATCCCTGGTCACAGTTCCTGAATACACAGCTTCTGCCGCATTTTTTATGTAAGGTGCCCTGAATCCAACTTTACACTCCCGAAGTTCATCCTCTGTCGCATCATGAAGTTTTTTTACATCCGGAAATATATAAAATGTCTCACCGTTATATCCTATGACACCATCGCCAAATCTATGCGATATATTTTTCACGCACTGCCTGATCTGTGGTATGTTCTTGTTCTGTGATATTATGAATGATATAAGTGTCTCAAAAAAATCCTGATTGAGTATACGTATTCCGTCCTTCTCATCCACTGCAGTCTTAAGTGCTGCATCCGCATTTATAACGCTCTCTTTTATTAGTCCATAATCATTGTCCATATCAAGATATGACCGCCATATTCCATCATAGTCCTCCAATGATGCCCCATATATACGGAGAACACTGCCCATCTGTTCCATCTTCACCGCCCTGCCATAAGCTATAACCTCATATACATCTTCACCAAGCCTGTCAAAATGAAAACACTGACCACACTCTAGTATCTGTCCAAGTCTGAAATCCTTTACACCGTCAACTGTAACTACATTGTTTTCACAACTTACATTCATCTTCTGTACACCTGCCATTCTATATTTAAATAATTGTTCTTTTATCCTTATAAATTGCTCTAGGCTATTGTATAATACACGTATATTATTTTCAACGCCACCTGACCTGTATGGAAACAAATACCATCAAACGGTCAGATGTCCACGACAAACAGGAGGTTTTATGGCAGAACAGATTTACACAATCCCGGTAAATGACGCATTTGACAGTGGATGTGAATGCCCTATGTGTCAGATGCAGAAGGATCTCGAGCGAAATGCTATCGAATATACAATGGGCCCAAGCTACATGGAGGACGACAACAGAGCCATGACGGACAAACTCGGATTTTGCAGTCATCACCTGAGAATGCTCTATCAGGAAAAGAACCGTCTCGGCCTCGCCCTTATGATGAATACACATATGAACAAAACCATAAACGACATGAAGGCGCTGGCTGCAAAGGGGCCATCCCCCAAGTCAGGATTATTCGGCAAAAGCACAGCAAATGCGCCGATCATAGATTACATAGAAAACATGGAAAATACCTGCTTCATATGCAGCCGTATGAATGATATGTTCGTACGCTATGTCGACACGATCTTCCACATGTGGAAAAGAGATGCAGAATTCAGAGACAAATTTGCCGCAAGCAAAGGCTTTTGCACGTACCACTACGGAATTCTCTACAAGACAGGCCAAAACAAGCTCGGCAAAGAGCAATACTCCCAGTTTATCGATGTACTGAACAAAGTATATTTTGAAAACATGGAACGAGTAAATGGAGATCTCAGCTGGTTCATAGACAAGTTTGACTACAGGTATAAGAACGAACCATGGAAGAACTCCAAGGACGCCCTTCCAAGAGGAATAATCAAGATAGGCCACACTTTTGTAGAATAAAATCTTTACATCTGCACTCAAGTAAAAGCACGAGCGTCAAATAACAGATTAACACAAAAACCGTTTTATAGATAACAGGAGACATACATCATCTCCTATCCTATAAAACGGTTTTTATCATCTAATCAACCTATCCAGCTCTCCATGCCATAAGACCATCTGTCAGTTTTGGTTTATGTATACAATCATCATCAACAGCGTGCTCTATGCCATGAGCCTGTTTCAGTCTCTCATGCAGATATGTTCTGTAATCTGTGAGCAGTCCGGTAAAAATCGGCTTGAGAACAGGACTTCTTCTGAAATCTCCCGGCTTAACAAGTCCAGGCTTCTTGTGGAATATATCCACTCCGGAATTTCTGAGTACAGCAGCCACAAACTGAGAACAAAAATAATTATATTCCCTCTCCATGGCTCTGTGAAAGAAGATGCTGAACACACCAAGGAAATTATACCCGTAACGCTCAGGATGCTTCTTAAATCTTACTAGCTCACGCTGTATATGATCATACTGTTTTCTTGTCACTTTGAGTTCATATACCGTGCATCTGGTGCCTTTGTGCTTGCCAAATATGCCCTTCTCGATATTCTCACTGATAAATCCGCCATTAAACGGATTATACATACCACGTCTTGCGAAACTATACATCTCATTAAGGCTGATATCGAGAGCCAGTGAAGTATGACTGTACGGTTCCCTGGTAATCAGCTTTATCAGATTTGATGGTATAGTTTTTGTCTTGGACAATAGTATATAAACACTTTTGTAATCGTCTTCCATAATATCTTTCCAATCACTTGTATTTTGATATACACACGCTTCCCTCTGGCAATGTGCTAATCCCCTTGATCACTCTATTTTCCCGGCTTATATGAGCTCTTGAGTGATACAATTCTGTTGTATACCGGATGCTCTGCTGTTGAATCCTTTGAATCAACACAGAAAAATCCATTTCTCAGGAACTGGAATGCCTCTCCAGGCTGTGCCTCTTCAAATGCTTTCTCAAGTTTGCATCCCTGCTTGATGATCAGTGAGTTTGGATTAAGGTTAAGCGTGCCGTCATCGTTGAGCTTACCCTTCTCCTCATCTATGATATTCTCGTACAGACGTACCTCAGCATCTATAGCACTCTCAGCAGATACCCAGTGTATGGTTCCCTTAACCTTACGTCCTTCAAAACCTGAACCACTTCTTGTCTCAGGGTCATAGGTACAGTGGACTGTAGTCACATTGCCATCCTCGTCCTTCTCAAAGCCAACGCACTTTACAAAATATGCGTTCTTGAGGCGAACCTCATTACCTGGGAAAAGTCTGAAATACTTCTTAGGAGGCTCCTCCATGAAGTCCTCTCTCTCTATATACAGGTACTTGCTGAACGCCACCTTTCTGCTGCCGAGTTCCTCATTCTCCTGATTGTTCTCAACATCGAGATATTCAACCTCTGGATAATTATCGATCACAAGCTTCACAGGATCAACAACCGCCATATATCTCTTGGCAGAAAGCTTTAAATCATCACGAACGCAGTATTCAAGCATAGCGTAGTCAACAGATGACTGGCTCTTTGATATTCCAACCAGCTCCATAAATTTCTTGATGGCAGATGGTGTAAAGCCTCTTCTTCTGAGGGCAGCTATACTTACAAGACGTGGATCATCCCATCCGTCAACTATTCCATCCTCAACGAGCTTCTTTATGTATCTCTTACCTGTTATTACATTTGTAAGGTAAAGCTTTGCAAACTCTATCTGCTTTGGTGTGCCATCAGGTGAATCCTTGTAGCCAAGTTCCATGACTACCCAATCATACAGAGGTCTGTGATCCTCGAACTCAAGTGTACATATAGAATGTGTAACACCCTCGATCGCATCCTCGATAGGATGGGCAAAATCATACATTGGATAGATGCACCACTTGTCGCCTGTATTGTGATGGTTCATCCTTGCTATTCTGTAGATGATAGGATCTCTCATATTGATGTTAGGGCTTGCCATATCTATCTTCGCACGAAGCACCTTGCTTCCATCAGGGAACTCACCATTCTTCATCCTCTCAAACAGATCAAGATTCTCCTCTATGCTTCTGTCTCTGTATGGGCTGTTCTTGCCAGGCTCTGTGAGTGTTCCCCTGTACTCTCTGATCTCATCTGCGTTGAGATCACACACATAAGCCTTTCCTTTCTTGATGAGCTTTATGGCTGCCTCATACATCTGATCAAAATAGTTAGATGCAAAGAACACTCTGTCACCAAAGTCTGCGCCAAGCCACTTCACGTCAGCAAGTATGGACTCAACAAACTCTGTCTTCTCTTTTGTAGGATTCGTATCGTCAAATCTGAGATTAAACTGTCCGCCGTACTGCTGTGCCAGTCCGTAATTTAAAAGTATTGACTTTGCATGTCCTATATGTAAATATCCATTCGGCTCCGGTGGGAATCTGGTAACGATCTTCGGAACCTTTCCCTCAGCGATATCTTTCTCAATTATCTGTTCAATGAAATTCTTGCTTGTCATCTCTTCAGCCATTTTCCAAACTGCCTCCCGCTTATGATCTATATTCTTTATCCACAAATTCTAATCCCTGACATTCATCAGTGGAATTATCTTTCAGGATTTTCGTCGCACAAATTCCCATATCTGATTTTTGCACGTGATTATTGTAAGTTTACCATACTTTTGCCGCTTGTACCACAATTATATTTGGATTTGCCATATTTTTCACCGCAAAATAAATATTTTGCTTGATTTTTGACATACGTTTTGTTATAGTTATTATTGCTTTTGGAAAGCAGGCTACTATAGCTCAGGTGGTAGAGCGCAACATTGGTAATGTTGAGGTCACGGGTCCGACTCCCGTTAGTAGCTTTTTTTGTGCAATAAAAAAGAGATTCGCCCATCTATCACACACAGATTTGCGGATCTCTCTTTTAAATTAATAATTTGCCTAAAGTTTATACATCTCTCAGTTTTGCTCTTATCCTCTGAACTGCATTGTCTATCGATTTTGCAGTTTTTCCAAGTCTTTCTCCTATCTCTTCGTAGGATGCTCCCGTGAGGTATTCATCTAATACCTGATGTTCAAACTTTGAAAGCTTGCTCTCTATGACCTTTATCAGATCTGACTCCTGAAGCCTTGCCAGCATGATATCCTCCGGGTTGGTTATAACACCGCTGTCCATCTCATCAAGCGGACTCACATAGTCCCCATTTCCATCACCATATATGGATATATAATGATTCAGAGGTATATTTTTCCTGTTATTTGAATTGTTGATGGCCGTGAGCATCTGTCTTCTCACACACATGAAGGCAAATGTCTTAAATGACGCTCCCTTATCGGCTTTGTAATCATTGACAGCTTTTACAAGGCCTATCATGCCCTCCTGGATCAAATCCTCCTCATCAGCACCTATGATGTACAGACTTCTGCTCTGTCTGGTAACAAGAGGACCAAACCGTTTGATGAGCGTCTCCATGGCGTCGTTATTCTTCTCTTTATTAATTAGTTCCAGCAGTTCGTTATCTGATAAATCTGAATACATATCCCTACCTTTATTTCTTTAACCTCTGTCTGACAACCTCATAAGCCAGAACACCCGCAGCCACAGATGCGTTTAGCGAATCGATATCACCCTTCATAGGAACGGACACAACATAATCGCATTTCTCCTTGACCAGTCTGCTCACACCGCTGCCCTCATTTCCGATCACAAGTCCGAGAGAGCCTGTGAGGTTGCAGTTATACATGAGTTCTCCATCCATATCAGCACACGCAAACCACATACCACGCTCTTTAAGCTCCTCTATGGTCTTGCTGATATTTGTAACCTTAGCAACAGGTGTGTAGTTGATGGCACCTGCCGATGCCTTTACGACGGTGGCTGTTATGCCGACTGCACGTCTCTTTGGAATTATGACTCCATGTGCGCCACACAGATTTGCTGTTCTTATGATCGCACCGAGGTTATGTGGATCCTCAATCTCATCAAGTATGAAGAAAAATGGATCCTCTCCTCTGCTCTCTGCAAGTGCAAACATATCCTCTATCTCAGCATACTTGTAGGCAGCAGCGTGGGCGATAACACCCTGATGTTTCCCTGCCTGTGACATCTGATTTAACTTATCCTTTGAGAGATAGTTTATCACAGTGTCCTGCTTCTTTGCCTCTCTAACTATGCTGTTCACCACGCCATCTCTGCATCCGTCAAGAACATACAGCTTATCTATGGTCTTTCCTGATCTGAAAGCCTCAAGCACTGCATTTCTTCCCTCTATGACAAATGCCTCCTCATCATTTCCATTTACATTGTTGTTCTCAAATTCTCTGCTCATATTACTCTCCATCCATCGTCACAGTGTCTTCTTCATATTTATCTGTCTCTATGGCCGTGTCTACATCTGTCTCACTGCTTGTTTCTGCCTTTTTTCCTGTATGTATCTCTGCAGCATTCTCTTTGTTATCATCAGCATCTGGCATTGACAGTATCAATTTCGTGATCTCAAACATCCTGTCATACTGCTTATCGAGATACAGATATCCTATAAGGCACTCAAATCCGGTCGCCATACGGTACTGTCCAACCGTGGCATTCTTGGCTGTGGAATGTGTCTTTGTATTTCTTCCTCTCTTGTATATCCACTCCTCATCATCGGTTAGAAGTCCATTGTCAAGCAGATAAATGATATATCCCGCCTGTGCTTCAGCTTTAACCTTCTGGCTGACTTCTTTGTGATATTTGTACGCCTGCTTATTGTCCTTCGTGACCGCAAGTGTCTTTATGAGAAGATCAAACACACTGTCGCCTATATATGCCAGGGACAGCGGCGAATACTCTCTGGGATTTGTGTACGTCACTCCTAGTATATCAGTAAAATAACTGTCTATGCTCTTTTCCATTTTACGCCCTCTCTTGTATCCTCAAGGATGATTCCCATGCTGCTGAGCTGATCACGGATCTCATCTGCTCTTGCAAAGTTCTTTGACTTTCTTGCCGCCTGTCTCTCCTCGATAAGAGCCTCTATATCAGAATCAAGAATCTCCTCTTTCTTCTCGGTGATGATTCCAAGTATGTCACAGAGTTTTTCTATGGTATTAAGTACAAGCTCCACTGTGGCCTTTGATGACTCCTCGGTCACATTTACATTTGCATACTTTACAAGCTCGAATATAACTGATATTGCATCCGCAGTGTTGAGGTCGTCATCCATGGCATCCTCATATTTCTTTACAAATGCATCCATCTCATCAGCTGCTGCCTTATCCACTTCACCGTCTGTACCATTTATTGACTTCAGTCTATCTACTGCTGTGAGTATTCTCTCAAGTCCATTCTTTGAAGCCTCGACAAGCTCCGCTGAGAAGTTGAGAGGACTTCTGTAGTGTGCTGACAGCATGAAGAATCTGATAACCTGAAGAGGATACTCCTCGGCGATCTCCCTGACTGTGAAGAAATTGCCAAGGGACTTGGACATCTTCTCATTGTTAATCTTGAGGAAACCATTGTGCATCCAGTATCTTGCAAATTCCGTGCCATTTGCAGCCTCACTCTGGGCTATCTCGTTCTCATGGTGTGGGAATATAAGATCCTCACCGCCGGCATGTATATCTATGACATCACCGATATACTTCTTGGACATAACAGAGCACTCAAGATGCCAGCCAGGTCTTCCGTCACCCCATGGTGATGGCCATGATGGCTCTCCCTCTTTCTTAGGTTTCCAGAGAACGAAATCAAGTGGATCTTCCTTCTCATCAACTCCGGATACGAGAAGATCTCTGTTGCCTGAACGAAGGTCGTCTATGTTCTTCTTTGAAAGCTTGCCATAGTCCTTGAACTTTCTTGTTCTGAAATATACTGTTCCATTCACCTCATATGCATAGTCCTTCTCTATGAGCGTCTTAACCATCTCTATCATATCAGGTATCTCCTCAGTAGCCTTTGGATGTGTCGTCGCCTCGCGGACATTGAGCGCTGCCATATCCTTCTTGACCTCTGCGATATATCTCTCCGATATAACGCTGGCGTCCACACCCTCCGCATTTGCACGCTTGATGATCTTGTCGTCAACGTCTGTGAAGTTTGATACATAATTGACCTCATAACCCTTGTACTCAAGATATCTCCTGAGAGTGTCAAACACTATCATTGGCCTGGCATTTCCTATATGGATATAGTCATACACAGTAGGTCCACATACATATATTCCGACCTTACCCTCATTGATCGGCTTAAACTCTTCTTTTCTTCTCGTGAGCGTGTTTAAAATCTTCATAAAATATATCGTCCTTTCTATAAATATAGGCAAATGTGATTGTAAACAAAAAACTCCGTCCCAATACACATATGATATGCATATAGAGACGAAGTATTATATCGCGTACATTATATAAAGTATATTATATAACATATATTGTCTGCGTATATTATCTCCGCGGTTCCACTCTAATTGGATATATCAAGATCTGAATCATATTCACATCTTCACATAATCCCACTTTTATAGGTATAACGTTCCACATACGTGCCAGAATACTCTCAATTATAATATATAATCCGTTTCCTCCGGCAAGCTCCCAGATGCACTTCACCCAATCTCCGATAACCATGCTCACAGCCGATGGCACAGTCTCTCTGAATCTTCTGAATGCGGCTACTCTCCCTGTTCTAAGCCTTTCTAGTCTAGTATATGTGGGGATGTGGGCTTTGTCAACGATTTCATTTTTTCTATGAATCTGCTTTTATAATCCACGTTTACAACCCAGTTCTTTAATTCACTTCAACAATTCACTTCAACAATTTACCTCTGTAATTCAGTTCTATAAAATCCGAATAAAAATTGCAAATAAATTCACACATAATTGATTTTGACTATTCCCACTGTTATACTCTATATAAAAACTGCAATATGCCAATTCAACAATATATCAATCCAGAAATAAACCATTCGAAACAGGAGAAATTCAATGTTAGATATTACGATTACAGAAACTAGAGATTTCGTAAAGAAACTTCTCATGGATAATACATTTGACCACTTTCTCGCCATGGAGGCATTTGTGAAAAGCGGCATCACATACAGCTTTGACGGAAGGATAAACAAAGATTTCTATGATAAGGAAGAACTAGAGGCAATGACGTCCACATCATATACAACCTGGGAAAATCTCAGGACCCACGTATACAATGTGATCCGAGGAAAGAAACTTCCGCTTAGTTTCAAGATCGTACTGGTGCTCTCGCAGCAAGATATCATGGATATGCTTGAGAAAAACCACCTCACGATCCCTGTCTCTGACGTTGCCAACCTCACTCTCAATATCTATTATGACGGAATGAGCGTACAGCTCACATCCATGGCAACCCAGAACATTTTTACCATGGACAAAACCCTTGAACATGTATGGGACGCAGAGATACGGGAGTTTCTGAAGAAAGCCGGAATATATTTTACCGACAACTAAACACTTCATTTATGAATATATTCAAGAAGTCTGAGTTTTACCTGCTCAGACTTTTTATTTTCACAGGCAGCAGCCAAAGGAAGGCTTGCGCAGAGTTTTTGTTAGCACTCATTTTATTTGAGTGCTAATTTTTTCTTGACTTTACCTCTCCGCTGATTTATCATACTTTTTAGCTTGATGTGTCAGTGTACATTTCTATTATGACATCGCACACAAATCGGGGATGACACATCATTAAATCAATATCACACTAATTTCAAGGAGATGTATACGATATGAAGAACGGAAATTTATCAATCAATAGTGAAAACATTTTCCCTGTCATCAAGAAATGGCTTTATTCAGACCATGACATATTTGTCAGGGAGCTTATATCAAATGGCTGTGATGCCGTAACAAAGCTTAAAAAGCTGTCACTCATGGGCGAGTTTGACGAGCCTGACGAGCCTTACCGCATCGATGTAACCACAAGCGCCAACGACAAGACGATAACCTTTACCGATAACGGTATCGGAATGACAGAGGAGGAAGTTGAGAAGTATATCAACCAGATCGCATTCTCTGGAGCTGAGGCATTCCTTGAGCAGTACAAAGACAAGGCAACAGAGGAACAGATAATCGGTCACTTCGGACTCGGTTTCTACTCAGCATTCATGGTCGCAGACAAGGTTACAATAGAGACAAAATCATATAAAGAAGATGAAGATGCTGTCTACTGGGAGTGCGAGGACGGTCTTGAATACTCCATGAAGAAATGTGTAAAGGCTGACCGTGGTACAACTATCACCCTCTACCTGAACGAGGACAGCTATGAATTCGCAAATGAATATAGAATCAAAGAGGTAATAGACAAATACTGTTCATTCATGCCT
Source organism: uncultured Coprococcus sp. (assembly GCA_934270935.1). Taxonomy (GTDB): domain Bacteria; phylum Bacillota; class Clostridia; order Lachnospirales; family Lachnospiraceae; genus Coprococcus. The sequence goes on from CAKQQK010000012.1 coordinate 16,465, forward strand.
GTTGAGATCTACTACACCAACGCTGACGCTCCAAAGGAAGATCCTAAGGATGCCACTGTTGATGTAGATGCAAAGGAAGTCGATGAAAAAACAAACGGCGCTGAAACCACCACAGACAGCAAGGCCACTGATGCGAAGGATTCTGATGACGACGCCAAGGATGCAAATAGTGAAGAAAAGAAAGACGAGAAGAAGCCTGAAGCTCCTAAACCTCTTAACACCACTACACCTCTGTGGGCAAAGCATCCAAACGATTGCACTGATGATGAGTACAAAGAATTCTACAGAAAGGTTTTCCACGATTACAAGGAGCCTCTGTTCTGGATACATTTGAACATGGATTATCCATTCAACCTTAAGGGTATCCTGTACTTCCCTAAGATCAACACGCAGTATGACAATCTTGAGGGAACCATCAAGCTGTACAACAACCAGGTATTTGTCGCTGATAACATCAAGGAAGTTATACCAGAATTCCTCATGCTGCTTAAGGGATGTATCGACTGCCCTGATCTTCCGCTGAACGTGTCACGTAGTGCACTTCAGAACGATGGATTTGTAAAGAAAATTTCTGACTACATCACCAAGAAGGTTGCCGATAAGCTGTCAGGCATGTACAAGGTACACAGAGAGGACTACGAGAAGTATTGGGACGACATCAATCCATTTATCAAGTTTGGCTGTCTGAAGGATCTCAAATTCCTCGACAAGATGAAGGACTACTGCATATACAAGAATCTGGAAGGCAAATATGTCACACTTCCTGAATATCTTGAGGCAGGAAAAGAAAAATATGAGAACAAGGTATTCTATGTAACTGACGAACAGGCTCAGTCACAGTATATCAACATGTTCAAGAACGAGGGAATGGATGCCCTGATCATGACTCAGACAATAGACAGTCCATTCATCACACTTCTTGAGCAGAAGAACGAGAACGTTCACTTCTACAGAATAGATGCAGAACTCTCAGACAACTTCGTAGGTGAGGAATTGTCAGAGGAGACCGCTAAGGAATACAAGGATAAACTCACAGCCACATTTGAGAAAGCTCTTGATATGAAGAACCTGAATGTAAAGGTTGAATCTCTGAAAGATGAGAACACCTCTTCTATCCTGACACAGCCTGAGGAGACAAGACGTATGCAGGAGATGATGAAGATGTACGGTATGGCCGGCATGGATCCATCCATGTTTGGACAGGGTGAAGGTGAGACTCTTATCCTCAACAGCAACAACAAGCTGGTTAAGTATGTACTCGACAATCCAGACGGTGAAAACACTGCAACTATCTGCTGCCAGCTGTACGACTTGGCCGTACTCGCAAATCGTCCTCTATCCGCTGATGCTATGACCAAATTCATCGCCCGAAGCAATGAGGTACTCAGCATACTTGCAAAGTAAAATTACTTTAGCTCAAAAGCTATAATTTAATATTAACCATAAAAAACAGGTAATCATCCAACATACTGTATGTTCGATAATTACCTGTTTTATTTATAAACTCTGATCCATTTTATAACCTGATAGTGATGGATCTCCGACTTTTCATTAACTATTTACATGTACTCACATGGCAGGCTAATGAGCCAGGATCTCAACACCATGGTCAGTCATAACCAGTGTATACTCCCACTGCGCTGATGGTGATCCATCCTCTGTATAGATAGTCCATCCATCATCAGCATCCTGATATACATCAGGTCCTCCCATATTTATCATAGGCTCGATGGTAAATACCATGCCCGGAGCCAGAACATAATCCTTTCCAGGTTGGCCGATATGACTCACATATGGTTCCTCATGTATCTCAAGTCCAACACCATGTCCGCCGATCTCCCTTACAACAGAATATCCCTGTTCCTTTGCGAATTTATTTATGGCATATCCTATATCTCCGATCGTCACATAAGGCTTGCTGCAAACCTCCACTCCAATATCAAGAGCCTTCTTGGTATCTTCAACAAGCTTCTTCCATGCAGGATCAACGTCTCCAAGCATGAACATTCTCGATGAATCCCCAAAATATCCCTTATACTGTGTTGTACAGTCGATATTCACTATATCTCCATCCTGAAGGATGATATCGTCACTAGGTATTCCGTGGCATACAACATCATTTACTGAGATACATACACTCTTAGGATAACCCTCGTATCCAAGACAGGCTGGTATGGCATCTATGGATTTTGTGTAATTATATATAAGGTCATCAAGCTCCCTGGTAGATACACCTATTTTGACAAATGGAGTGATATAGTCAAGAACCATTGTGTTCACCTTTGAAGCTTCTCTGATTCCCTCTATCTGCTCTGCATTCTTTATCATAGCATGTGTAGGAATCTTGAATCCTCTGTTTTTCATATCCTCAAGCTTATCATCAAGAGCAAGATGGCATGTCTTATATTTCCTGCCACTGCCGCACCAACACATATCATTTCTGCCAAGTTTCATAATTAACCTCTTTCCTGTATTTATGATTTATTCCACGAATACTATAATACGTTTTGTATATAAATGCCACACATTATATGATAAATATTTTCAATCATCTAATTTATCCCATCCTAAATACTGTGCGACATAGCTGTAATATCCGGTTTCTGTTATATTGTCTGCGGCTGTAAATTTGTCTGCCACATATAGCTGCATTGCATCTAAAGTCTCCTGACTTACACTGCCGCGTATCTCATCTGTTGCCGCATTGTACTCATACGCATCCGTAATATAGCTTCTGTCCGGGAACAGAACAAGTCCCGCACCTGTGGACAATATATCCCTTCCAATTATCAATCTGGAATCATAGTCTGCTCCCATCAGATTGAGCATGGTCGGCAGTATATCTATACTGCTGCATACCTTATCAACCTTTACAGGCTCCTCCATAGCTCCCGACCATATAACAAGCTTGCTCCTGTAAGCTTCCAGACTGCTTCCAAATGTGGTTCCTGCAAGTTCATCAACCACCTCCATATTATCATATGGCACATGATCCCCTGCAAGAACTATAACAGTTTTATCAAGAATATTTTTCTTCTCAAGCTTGTCCATAAGCTCCTCAAGCATCTTCTCCATCTCATACTGTGAGGCAAGATATGCCTTTGTCGTGTCAGTGTAATTAAGACCGGCCACAACCTCTTTGTTCTTCTCTGCCATGGCATTTGCCGAACCATATCCATAAGGGACGTGTCCGCTGACTGTGAGATAATACAGATGGAATGGTTCATCCGCTGAATACTTATCAAATGTCTCATCAAGCATGACCAGATCCGACTGAGGCCACATATCCTGTCCATCCTCATCAGTCTGGTATTCCAGCCCGTTGCCGCTGGCTATCCACTCATATCCGAGGGCAGGATGTGTGATATTTCTGTCATAATATGTATAATCATTGTCATGGAACGCATAGCAGTTGTAACCGAGTCGATTCAAGGTGTTACCCATTGAGAACAGCATTCCATTCTCGTTGTCAGCGGCGCGGCACATACTAAGATACCCACCGTTTTTTGTAGGACTTCCCATAAGATTTGCATACTCGCCGCCAAGCGTAGAGCCATACCAGAGCGGTTGATAATAATTTTCAAATACGAAGCCCTCATTTGTAAGCTTGGACAATGTAGGAAATAATCCGGATTCAAGAGCATATCCGGTATATCCCTCCGCAGTTATCCATATGACATTATATCCCTTGAACATCCCCGTGTACTCGTTCTTATTCGTAGGGGTGAGATTCTTAAAATACTCTGAAAGAGATGCCACCGCATCACTTCCCGCCAGATCATTTAAGGAATCAAAATCTATATCAAGTACATTCGGCGACGTATCTATCTTCACTATCTCCTCTGTAGTATTCTCCTGAGTTGTATACTCTCCCGTGCTGACAGACTGCTCTGTATCAGTCTGTGCCAGGGCAGCATCTATATCTACTTCCCCGCCTGAAGCAAAATTTATATTTCCTTTTGTCTTACTGCTTCCACCAATGCCCTCTCTGATATCTATGACAAGACTCTCCATGACACCCAGTTTTTCCACAGCCAGATCAACAGAGGTATACTGCTTATATACCTTATAATCACTGTATACATCCGAATCAAAAGCCCACATCACAAATATAACCGCCACATATATGGCAGATACGCCTGCAAGGCTTATAAGATTCATCCACCATCTTCTGCGCTCAAATGAAAGGAATACCCAGATACATATGATTGAGATGAGAATAGGGACAGCCAGCGTGATAATGTCAAACAACTCCGACTTGATATTGCCCAGCACAGTATCCGCATTGTCAGCAGCCTGATTTCCAAACTTAAGTGTACCCACCAAAGACAGATAATTGTTGAACACTGAATGATACACATATTGCGCAATAAACAAAATCCCGATAAATAAAGTAAGAACTGTCGCAATTATCTTGTTCACCACTGGTATAAATATTCCTGTAATAAGACCACACACTCCGCCAGCCACCAGAGAAAACACAAGTATAACCCATATATTTCCATCTGTGATATCAAAGTTCATCCCATGAAACAACAGCTCATAATACAGAATCAACGCAGTAAAAAGAATCCATCCTGACCACCTGCCAAAATACTCCTGTACATCCCCTTTCACAGCACTAAACAGCTTTCCCATTACACATTTTCTCCTTAATGACATAAAATAAAGGTATGGTATAAACCACACCTTTATTTATATAATATTATTCGACTTTTTACAACAATTTAAGATAGTTTACATCTACTTTACGCCATACTTGTCATAGTATGCATCTATTGCAGCCTTTAATGTGTCATCAATTATAACTCTGCCCTTATACTCCTTGTTGTACAGATGTTCAACAACCTCTGCCATGGTAACGATAGCTGTTGTCTTAATGCCATAATTCTCTTCAATCTCAGTGAGAGCACTCTTCTCGCCCTGACCTCTCTCCATTCTGTCAACAGAAACGACAAGTCCCATAACATCCACATCGCCCTGAGCCTTGATGATAGGAAGTGTCTCCTGGATAGATGTTCCGGCTGTTGTTACATCCTCGATGATGACGACCTTGTCTCCATCCTCGATAGGACTTCCAAGCAGGATTCCCTTATCCCCGTGATCCTTAACCTCTTTTCTGTTTGAACAATACTTGATGTCCTCGTCATACATCTCAGCGATGGACATAGTAGTCGCAACTGTAAGAGGGATTCCCTTATATGCAGGTCCAAATAATACATCGAAATCAAGTCCGAACTCAGCGTTGATAGCCTCTGCATAGTACTCTCCAAGTCTCTTGAGCTGTGCACCTGTTCTGTAAAAGCCTGTATTTACAAAGAAAGGTGTCTTTCTTCCACTCTTGGTAACGAAATCTCCAAACTTGAGTACGTTACAATCGATCATAAACTCAATAAATTCCTTCTTGTACTGTTCCATGTCTCTGAATCCTCCTGTTTAAGCCTCTTTTTCGTTTTCAACACTGCAATCTGGGTTCCAATACAAAACTATCTTATATCAGAATCTCAATCTCACAAAGTATATCATCGAATATGTAATTTTTCAACCAGACAATTATTTATGCCAGATTACAGCAGATTGCCGTGCCAGATCACATAATATAAATTATCACATCATGCATGAATTCACTTCACGCAGCCGATAAGTTCATGTATATCGCTGATGGAATTCTTCCTCATATACTCCTCAATACCCTGAATTATCTCAACTGTTGCATATGGATTGTGGAAGTTCGCTGTACCAACAGCAACCGCACTTGCTCCAACCATGATCATCTCAAGGGCATCCTCAGTTGTTGCAACTCCGCCCATTCCGATGATCGGAAGTTTTATCGCATTTGCAACCTGATATACCATACGCACTGCTATCGGATGGATCGCGGGACCAGACACACCGGCGGTCTTGTTTGCAACCGCAAATGTCCTCCTGTTCACGTCTATCTTCATACCGGTCAGTGTGTTGATGAGTGATACCGCATCAGCACCGCCTGCCTCAGCAGCCCTTGCCATCTCTGTTATATCTGTGACATTTGGGCTGAGCTTCATGATGATAGGCTGCTTTGCCGCCGCCTTCACCGCCTTTGTTATATCATAGAGAGCATCCGGTTGCTGGCCAAATGCAATTCCGCCCTCTTTTACGTTCGGACATGATACATTGATCTCAAGCAGATCCACGTCACAGTCACCGAGCTTTTCCACGCAGTCCACGTAGTCTTCCTTGGACTTTCCACACACATTTACAATGATCTTTGTATCAAAATCTCTGAGAAACGGTATATCTCTCTTCTTGAACACATCGATTCCCGGGTTCTGAAGTCCTATGGCATTCATCATGCCGCCGTAAGTCTCCGCTATACGAGGAGTAGGATTGCCCGGCCAAGGCACATTTGCCACACCCTTGGTGGTCACAGCGCCGAGCTGTGAAAGATCCACAAACTCGCTGTACTCCATACCTGAGCCAAATGTTCCTGATGCAACTGTTATCGGGTTCTTGAGAGTAACACCCGCTATATCCACTGACATATTGATCTTATCTGACATTACAGCTCCACCTCCTCTGCATAGAATACAGGACCATCCTTGCATATTCTTCTATTGTGCACCTGTGAGTGCTCGTCTATATCTTTAGTCTTGCATACACAGGCAAGACATGCGCCCACACCGCATGCCATCTTCTCCTCCATGGATATCTGACATTCAATGCCCTTCTCCATGGCGTAAGCCTTGATTCCACGAAGCATAGGAGTCGGACCACATGCATATATGACAGCACCGTCCACGCCGTATTCCTTTATGGCATCTATTACATTGCCCTTCACGCCATGCTGTCCATCCTCAGATGACATGTACACGTGTGCGTACGGCTCAAACTCTTCGTTAAGAAAGATTTCGTCCCTGTATCCGAGTACAACCGACTTCTCGCAGTCAAGCTCCTTTGCAAGCTGAAGCATAGGTGGGATTCCTATACCGCCGCCTATCAGGATCGCCTTCTTGTCCGACTTCATGAAGCCATTTCCAAGAGGTCCCAATATATCCACGGTATCGCCTGCCACAAGCTTAGAAAACTCCTTTGTTCCAAATCCAACCACTCTGTACACAAGACGAAGTGTACCCTTCTCCCTGTCTATTCCGCAGAGGCTGATAGGTCTCGGGAGCATCTTGCTGCCATCATGAGTGTACACAGACACAAACTGTCCTGCTATAGCCTGTGCAGCTATCTCAGGTGCCTCAAGCACCAGACTGTATACATCTGTGGCAAGAGTCTCCTGACTGACCACCTTTGCTGTCATCTTAAGTTTGCCCATAGTCTTCCTCCATCATCTCTTTATTATCAGTGTCTTACGGACTAAGTATATGTTGGATCTGTTTGGCATATATGATCCTGCCCAGTCCGCAAACACTCTCTATCTCTCTTACGCGTCAAGTGCGCCGTTGATATCCTCTATCATATCCACAACTGCCTGTCTTGAAGCATCAGCGTAGTTCTCTGCGCCAAACTGTGCATACTTGTCCTGCTTATAAGCTGCAATGATACCTCTTGATGAGTTGACGATAGCTCCAAGTCTGTCCTCGTTGAAATAGTGTACAAGGTCTGCAGCCTTACCGCCCTGTGCTCCGTAACCAGGAACAAGGATAAATGACTTTGGCATAATCTTTCTGAGTACCTTACCCATCTCAGGGTATGTTGCACCGACAACAGCTCCAACTGCTGAATAGCCAGACTCACCTACAACGTCGCTGCCCCATTTGTCTACCATCTCACCAACTATCTCATACAGTGGACGACCATCCACGAGTCTGTCCTGGAACTCGCCTGATGATGGATTCGATGTCTTGACAAGAACGAATATACCTTTGTTCTCTTCCTTGCACACATCCACAAATGGCTTAACGCCGTCTGTTCCAAGGTATGGGTTTACTGTGATGAAATCCTCATCAAATCCGGCATATGTCTTGCTACCAACCTGTACCTTGCCGATATGACCAACCGCATATGCTGTTGATGTTGAACCTATATCGCCTCTCTTTATATCTCCGATAACGACAAGTCCCTTCTCCTTACAGTAGTCAACTGTCTTCTTGAATGCCTTGAGTCCCTCAATTCCGAACTGCTCATACATAGCTATCTGTGGCTTAACAGCAGGAATAAGATCATATGTTGCATCAACAATTCCCTTGTTGAACTGCCATATAGCCTCGCCAGCGCCCTCAAGTGTCTCTCCATACTCTGCAAAAGCAGCCTTCTGGATATGCTCTGGCACATAGTTAAGCATAGGATCAAGTCCAACTACTATAGGTGCATTTGTCTTCTGGATGTTTTTTACTAACTTGTCTATCATGATATTTTCTCCTTAAAATGTATTTTCTTATTACATATTTATATATCGACTTTATATATTGACATCGCTATATATGGATATCACTGCTCAATATGAACAAAGTATTTTATTAATATGTAATCCCAAATATGCAATCTAAAATCTAAAATATATAATCTAAAATAAATTATCTAGAACGTCTCCTCATCGCAGGCATAGCTGCCCAAGATGGTAAACTCCTCAGTCTCATTCATAAGCTGGAACACCAGCGCCTGTATATCTTTTTTCAGGAAGTTCGCTGATAGTTCAACATAGAATCTATAGTTCCAATGCTCCTGTCTGTTCGGAGCCGAGTGTATCTCAGTGAGGTTCACTCCATAATCTGAGATCATCGAAAGCACACTGCTCAGACTTCCACTCCTGTTCTTGCACACGAACATAACCTTCAGCCTGTTGTGATTCTCCTCAACTATAAGATGATCAGTAAATGTCACGACTTTTTTGTTATGTCCATTCTCATTCACCACATTACATCTATATATATATAATCTGTTGTTGGTGAGCACCTCATGAAGGGCATCCGACACACCATAGCTGATATCCTCAAGTATACCCATTCCGGCATCTACCTTCCCGGACTTTATAAGTTCATACACCTCATCATACGAATCAACCGCCACTACCTTGTCCCTCGAACAGCCCTGACATATATAAAGCTCAGGCTTTATCATAGCCACAGCATCTATCTCCGGCTCGTTCTCTTCATAGTCCACATTCATGCAGTTACGAAGCTCCAGGGTCCTTCCATACTGATACTTTCTGCTTATCTCCATAATCCTTTTGATAAGAGCAGTGTATTCCATCTTGATATCATCATCAACATCTCCTGTAAGATTGGCTATGATGGTCTCCTCGCGGTCTGGCTTATATATATCATCATCTGTCTCAGCCTTCACCCGGGCCACATTGTCTGCAAGCATCATCCTCTCTTTAAAAAGCTGCTTGATCTCCTTATCGACTCTGTCTATGTTCTTTCTAACATCTGCTAAAGTCATCACGTATCCTCCAGTCAGTCATCAGCTGTAACCTGATGTTCATAGTCTTTTTTAATATACCATCTGCAACAATCTAATTCAAGTTTCCCCGTGACTAAATCCATATTTAAAATGGCCACAAAAACAAGAACATCGCCCCAGCAGCCAATAATAATCCAATTAGAAATCCTGTAACTATTCTTCCCCTTGTACTTTTCATACCTGATATGATGAGCAGTGCTATCACCGCTCCACACATATCTATAAGCACATCTGTGCCCTTGCCTGCCCTGTCGGCAACAAAAAGCTGATGTATCTCATCTGAGCAAGCATAGGCAAATGTTATAGCCGCAGACCACACATATGTCCATCCTGCAGATATCTTTCCGCAGGTTTTCTTCACCGCAAGAACCAGCAACGCCATAAGAATTCCATACTCCGTCATATGGGCACCTTTTCTGACCATCACCTCGACCACGCCTGTCATACGGTCAACTGCCGGTGCCGTATCGTGTCTCGCTTTCTGGAATAAATCCACTATCAGACCAGTTATCGGATTGCTGACAGCAGATGATCCCTCTCCTGTTTTGGATGACATGTAGAATATAAATATCATCCACAGAATTACCGGTACTATATATATGTATTTTTTTCTTTTTTTCTTAGAATTTCTGCCCATATTACTCACACCTCCTGCATGAGTATAGCATAAAAAATTTGATTATTTTATATAAATTACTTTTTTTACTTTTTTTAGCTTGAAATATCTTTTTTTTACCTGTAATGTAAAAATGAGGTAATTGGAAGGGGCTAAACACATGAAAAAGAGAGGTAAATTATCATGGCAAGACAAAGGAAAAAGGGAAATCCAATTGTAACTGCAGTCATATTCGGAATCTTTGGAATAGTTCTGTTATTTCTGGGTATACGTACTTTTATCGGTTTACACGGCACACTGCTCAATGTAACAACCTGTGATCCGTCAGAGATCAAACCTGGTGTATATGTAGAGGGAACCATATCATATGGTTACGGTGCATATATCGAAAAAACTACTACATATAACCACATTGTCACCAAGACAGACGGCTACTATTATCTTGTAGATATATGTGACAAGAATGCAGACGGATCAGACAATGACACTGCAAGATGGATCGGAATATCCATATCCAAGAGCGATAACGATAAGTTCGATGCAATCTCCACACAGGATGATGCACCACCTATCGAGATAACCGGAGTTATCCGCAAGAACAGCAGCAAGGTTCAGGGCTTCCTCGATGATTATATAACAAGCTACGTTGACATGTACGCAAGCTACTATGGCTATACAGCAACCAGCGAGGATTATGCCAGCGCCAAGGCCGAGGCCTTCCCTTATTATATAGAGATGGTCGATTCATCAGACTACATATTCAACCTTGTGCTCGGACTTATATTCGTCCTCGTCGCAGTGTTCATGGTATTCAAGGCAACAAGATGCAAGAACCATATCAGCGTTCCTGCCCAGCCGGCCGGAACAGCATACTATGATGGCAGTGGTGATTTCAATGGTATCAACGGAACAGTCGATATGTATCAGCCAGGCAATACATCCGGCATGTATACTCCTGGTATGAGCAGTATGGATAACACCAGCTATCCACAAGAGCAGTCCGTCACATCACAGACACCTTACAGTGATCCGTTCTACTCACAGCAGCCAGCTGCAGATGAACAGCAGACCACTGATACAACAACATATGTATCTACAGACACAACAACCCCATCATCCTCATTCACTCTCAAAAGTGATGACTAAGACAACCAATATATAAACAATCAAGAAGACGGCATATACGGATCACATCTACATGATCCATATATGCCGTCTTCTTTTATTCCTCTTATTGCTCTATATCCTACTTTCCAAAGTATCTGTCAAGAAGTCCCTTCAGAGCCTTGCCATGTCTTGCCTCGTCTCTTGCCATCTCATGAACTGTATCATGTATAGCATCCAGATTGTTCTTCTTTGCACACTTTGCAAGATCAACCTTACCAGCTGTTGCACCAAACTCGCAGTCAACTCTCCATGCAAGGTTCTTCTCTGTTGAAGCTGTCATGTTCTGCTCAAGATCTGAGCCAAGCATCTCTGCAAACTTTGCTGCATGCTCAGCCTCCTCATATGCTGCCTTCTCCCAGTAGAGACCGATCTCAGGATATCCCTCACGATGTGCTACACGAGCCATGCAGAGGTACATTCCAACCTCAGAGCACTCGCCCTCAAAGTTAGCCTTGAGCTGGTCAAAGATATACTTCTTGTCCTCATCGCTGATCTCAGGATTGTTCTTAACTGTCTCTGCATATACACCAAACTCATGCTCTGCTGCAAGTGTGAGCTCGCCCTCAACCTTCTTGAACTTATCTGCACCTGCGTGACAGATTGGGCACTCAGCTGGTGCCTGCTCTCCTTCATAGATATAACCGCATACTGTACATACAAACTTTGCCATAATTAAATTCTCCTTTTCTTATTATAATCTGGCCATCACATCAGCCATTTATTCTTTAAAACTATTATTCTTTTGTTGATGTTTATTTATCAACTACCATCTATTATACTAAAAAATTTTCATATGTCAACACTATTGGGAATTATTCTTGATAATTTTGTTATCAGATTGTTTAACATGTATATCGTGGTTGTATATTATGTATATGTTTTTTTAACACATAACACCATATAAATAGTCGCATTTTACTTATAATTAAAAAATACCCGGACATTGCCAGCTTTGATATCACGGCTTTCCGAAATATCAGCATCCACGTTGTCCGGGAGTTTTATTATCTGTAAACAGTATCTATATTCAATTATCAGTCCTGTCCGAGAACTATCTTTTTCAGAAGATATTCATATCCCGTTATCGGTATAGGTTTGCTGTAATAGTATCCCTGTATATAGTGGCAGCCCCACTCTCTAAGATACTCTTTCTGCTCAAATGTCTCAACGCCCTCCGCAAGACTCTTAATTCCCAAATGCCTTGCCATGGTCAATATATCCTGAGTCATAAGCATATCTTTGTTGTTTGGCTCACCTGTAGCTATGCCATCAATAAAACTTTTATCTATCTTGATAATATCAAGCGGCATATCCTTTAAGAGCGCCATACTCGAATAACCTGTTCCAAAATCATCCATTGAAATCCTGAACCCATTATCCTTTAACGCATTCAACACTTTGATAAGATATTGGACATCTGCAAAGTCCGCACTCTCTGTTATCTCAAAATCTATCAGTGAATGATCAACACCATACTCATCAACTATGTCGCACAGAACATATATGAGGTCTGGCCTGGATATCTGGTGCCTGGAAAGATTACAGGATATAGGAAACAACGGATAACCAAGTTCCTTCCACTCCTTGAACTTCTTGCACACCTTTCTCAGTACATACCTGTCAATGATATCTATAGTACCATCTGCTTCAAACTGTGGAACGAAATGCTTAGGTGATAATATATCTCCGCCCTTATAGAACCATCTTATCAATGCCTCGGCTCCTGTCAGCTTATCATTCTGAGGATTATATTTCGGCTGAAGATACACCATGAGATCCTCATTCTCTATGGCATCAGGCAACTCGAGCTTATACTGCTGCGCCATGACATATTCCCTCTTCATCTCAGAGGTATATATTTTTATCTCATTCACATTCGTCTTAATACACTGAAGATGAGCCATCTGAGCCATATCTTCAATACGCATAGTAGTATTTATACGCTCAAATTCATCATATACAACAAGACCACAGCTATAATATATTCTGTACTTCTTATTTGATGGGAGCTGTCCTATCTCCTCAAAGAAGGTATAAAGCTTATTAAGCACTTCCTCATCAGGCATATACTTGATTATCATGGCAAAATCATCCCGCTCACATTTTGCCGAATATAGTATCCAATCCTGTTTTGTCATAGCGTCACATATATATCTGAAGAGTTCCTTTGCAACATCCCGTCCCATAACATTGTTTATCAGACGGTAACCCTTTATATCAAATCTTGCAAATATGAACTGGTCAAGTCCTATATATTCACACTGTTCCAGCTTGCCCTTGAGCCACATCCAATTATAGTGTCCTGTTGCAGGTTCCCTGTAAGCTATCTCATACAGATCTCTTTTGCTCATATTGTCAAGAGTAAGCATCTCCTCGGTTTTGGTCTTCTTGGACCATACCGGAATCTCAACACAAAGGCTGTCAGCACTCTCCATATAACATACATAAGGCAGTTTGTTATTTGACACCACATGCATCTTCTCTGTCTCTATATACAACTTGGCATATGAATACGCCGTAGTCATAAGCCTCGGTATGTCCTCTATAAGAGATATATCAAATCCCCTGATGTCAACTACATCAAATGCTGGAACCGTAATGCTCTCACACCCCCGTGGAAGCTCTTCCATATCATTATATCCTATCTCAACGCCTCCACACAGACGGGAATATCCTGGATCTGTCATCTTTTCTGGCACATAAAAAAGAGCCCTGTTCGCAAGAGGTCTGTATATGTTGCCAAATACCTTGTACCAATCATATCCATTCTCCTCGCAGAACTCATCAAACCCATTCGCCTCACGGGATCTGAGTACATAAATTTTTCTTTTTGGTTTATATGCCTTTGACCACTGATGTTCCATAACTTTCTAATTACCTCTGTTCCGTCTTCACAACCTTGCTTACCTTATATTTGATTTTAACACATTTATGACAAGCTATACAACATCTATTGTCCATCTGTCTGCTAACATTTTTTTATAATCAAACACAAAACAGCACTCCCACAAGTGGAAAATAAATGGTTAAGTTTCGTTTTTTTTCGTTGAATTTTTACCATATTTTTGTTAGCATAGATAAGGTTTTTCAATTATAATTAATAGGAGGCAAAAACGATGAAAAACAAATTATTTCTTAGCCTTGGTACAGTTATCTCTATTCTTGGTATTTCCCGGATAAGTGCTCTGGCGGCAGAAAGCGGATCTGAAACCGAATCACTCGGTGCGCAGCTTCCCCTGACATGGTGTATTCCATTTGTCTGTATGCTTCTGTGCATTGCCGTTATGCCACTCATAGCAGGTGAATGGTGGGAAAAACACAAGCAGTGGGCTGTCGCAGGCTGGTCTCTTTTATTTTTAATACCTTTTGCCATATTCCACGGTTTTGGAACCATGGGCGAACAGTTGCTGGAAGTCATGATAGGTGACTATCTCACTTTTATCGTACTGTTATTTGCGCTGTTCTGCGTTGCCGGCAACATATCACTTGAGGGTGATCTAGTCGGAACACCAAAACTCAACGTGGTATTACTTCTGATCGGTACTCTGCTCTCAAGCTGGATCGGTACCACCGGTGCCAGTATGCTCATGATCAGACCTATAATAAAGGCAAATAAATGGAGAAGAAGAAAGGTACAGATAATCGTATTCTTTATCTTCCTCGTTTCCAATATAGGTGGATGTCTCACCCCTGTAGGTGATCCTCCACTTCTTATGGGATTCATGAACGGAGTAGACTTCTTCTGGAGTCTCAGACTTATAAAGGTCATGGCTGTAAATCTTGTTATCCTTCTTGCAATATTCTTCTTCCTAGATACAAGAGCATACAAGAAGGATATCTCAGATGGCCGAGAGAAACCAGTCATTGATCCGGCAAACAAAAAACCTGTAAGACTTAAAGGTGCACATAACATCATATTCCTTATCATGATAGTTGGCGCCGTTATACTTAGTGGCGTTCTTCCTATGAAGTTCCCGGTATTTGCAAAGGGAATCAACTTCTGTGAAGGTGTCACACTGTCATGGGCTGCGATCATCGAGATAGTGATCATGCTTGCAGCAGCATTGCTGTCATTCAAGACTACAAATAAAAAAGTTCGTAAAGCCAACAACTTTACATGGGATGCCATACAGGAGGTTGCTATACTGTTCGTAGGTATATTCATTACCATGATACCGGCTCTGCTCATACTTAAAGCACGTGGATCTGAGCTTGGGCTCACACATCCTGCACAGTTCTTCTGGATGACAGGATTTCTGTCAAGCTTCCTTGACAACACGCCGACTTACCTTGTATTCTTCACCACTGCTGCTTCCAGCGGATTTACAGAGGGCATCAGCACTGCTATGGGTGTAATACCACAGGTCATGCTGATGGCTATCTCATGCGGTGCAGTATTTATGGGTGCAAATACCTACATCGGCAATGCACCAAACTTTATGGTACGGTCAATTGCTGAGGAAAATGGTATCAAGATGCCTTCATTTGTCGGATATCTTGCATGGTCTGTAGCAATACTTGTTCCTACATTTTTCATTGATACACTTTTATTCTTCTTATAAGGAGGGGTTTTTATGAACGAATATGTTGTAAAAGGTGATAACAAACTAACAGTCGGCATTGGCTGGGATGCCAAAAAGGTCGACCTCAAGAAAAAAATAAAGATAGCTTTCGACAACATCATGAGTGCAACATCTGAAGATACCTACGATCTCAATCTTGCTGCCATAGTTGAACACAACGACGGCACTGATCCGGAACTCGTATTCTGGGGTCACAAATACAGCCGCAGTGATTCTGTAGTTCTCAAGGGAGACGACAGAACCGGACAAAAAGAAGGAATTGATGAGGAGATGCGAATCTACCTTGACCGTGGAGAGAATGTTGGCAGGATCATACTCTTCCTCTACATCTACAACGGCAATCTTCACAAACAGTGTCTTGCCGAAGTCAACAATGTATTTGCACTTATCAAATGCAAACATACCGAGAAGGTTTATGTTCGTGAGGACGCCATATTCAGCGCTTGTGAAGATGCAAAACACAACAACTGTTATGTATTTGGAGAGGTTCTTCACAATGGCGACGAATGGGTTGTAAGGGAGAGATCACAATTTCTGCCTTACGATAAGTCAGAGGATATCTTCGAGTATTACACCTCAAGACACTATGTTCCTGATGAAGACGACTAAATCAGCATATACATAATCAAGTGAACGGGCAGCATTACAAAGTCCTTCACTTAATAAAAAAACCGCCTGCCGGCGTGTATCGTCGATATACAGATATCTGGTTTCAAGATATATGTATATTTTCCCTACACTGCCCGCAGGCGGATTTTTTATCTGAACGGTTCACCAGTTACATATTTACACAGCGTTTTCTCAAATTCCTGCATATTGCGCCATGCTTTCACAAATCTCAATCGAACCGTCCTATATGTTATCTCACATAGTCTTTAATAATCTTTGTAGCTCTGTATCTTGAGAAGTTGAATCCTCTCACATATCCCTTATCATCATTACATTCCACAATATCACTGAGGACGCCCCCGACAGTCTCACTTCTGTAATAAGAATATGTACTGGAATCACCATACTTCTCAAACACTTCTCTCAAATCATCATCAGCAGACACATCTTTATCTCTCAGATAATCTACAACATACGGTACGCCGTCACTTCCTATATCCATGACATATTTCAGATCCACATCACCACTTGCATGCTCCAGATTGTACCTAGCTATCACTGCTCCCGGTCTCACAAATGCATATAGCGCAAACATGATCATAACTGTTACAAATATAAACCTGAATACCGGCATTCTACTATAAAACATACTCACCATTACGCCTGTCATTATTATTGTTGTCACAACAAGAGCCCATATCGTATTAATTCTGAGATAAGTGAGATCATACTCCTTTATGTACATCGAAAGTCTCACCGCCGATGACGCTATCATAATATATGTACAGACACACATAACTACCAGAGCTGTCTTCAGCATTACACTTTTTCTAAATATATCATTGAATATCAATACAATACATATATTTACGACTGCCACGAATAAAAGCTGGAAAAATCCTCGTCTGGCATACTCCGCATATGTAAGATCATCCGGAAGTCCCGCACTATTCATGAAAAGATATATTATCTGGACAACCGCAAATATAAGATAAAATGCAGAAAGAACAATCGTTATCGTTATTCCTATCACAGGCTCATATGTACCTTCCTTAGGTGCTTTTGCTCCAAGATCCCGGCGCCCAGCCTTAACTATAAATCCATATACAAAGAAAAATATTACAGCTGCAAACAAAACAATCTTCACAATATCCCATGAAAAGAATATTTTGCCAAATATATCCTTTATAACTTTTGCAAATACCGGATCTGCCGATGACAGCAGGTTAAGTATAATTACAAGAAGCGGCAGCGCTATTGCACATCCCAGAAGCACATACATAAGCTTGGAATTGCGTTTTCTTCCCATCTCTTCACGCTCTGCTCTTCTGTCTGAAAAAGGCATACCCATATATTCAACAGCTCCGAAGAACATCTCAAAGAAGGCTATAATTCCTTTAATAATACCGTGATTTTCAGTCTCATTGTAATATGACATCACTGCGTACATTTCTGTCAGTATAATTCCAACATTACAGCCAAATATCATACATGACTCATCTGTAAGACTCACTGCTACGGATAAAAGCAATATAATAAGATAATACGGTATAAGCTTAATCTGGCTTTTTGATACAGAACCTATATCCGGTTTCATATCTGCTGAAAGTTTCTTTTCTCCACGGGAAATATTCACGCTTATGAACGCTATCGACACCACTGCCATCACTGCAGACAAAATACTTGACCAGTTATTATATAGGCACGCAGCACTTACTATGGCATATATAAGTACCGGTATTCCAAACATCTTAAACCGCTCTGCAGATATTGCAGAATTCCTCCTCTGTGGTGGCCTCGCTGCATTATACCTATACGGTGGAACGCCCATCCCACCATTCATATATCCCGGCGGTGGTGGGGTTCCCGGTCCCATCCTGTTTGCGTATCCCGGCGGCGGGGTCCCCGGTCCCATCCTGTTTGTGTATCCCGGCGGTGGAGTCCCCGGTCCCATTCCATTTGTGTATCCCGGCGGTGGTGGGGTCCCCGGTCCCATTCCATTTGTGTATCCTGGCGGTGGTGGGGTCCCCGGTCCCATTCCATTTGTGTATCCTGGCGGTGGTGGGGTTCCTGGTCCCATTCCATTTGTGTATCCCGGCGGCGGGGTCCCCGGTCCCATCCTGTTTGCGTATCCCGGCGGTGGGGTCCCCGGTCCCATTCCATTTGTGTATCCTGGCGGTGGTGGGGTTCCCGGTCCCATTTTGTTCGCATATCCCGTATTCGTGTTGGTCACATTATCTGCTGTTGGCTCAGATATATGTTCTCCATCCTTTTTTAATTCTTCTCCCATATATTATCCTCCACTCCTTGTAAATTCACAAAGCTATCTACACTACTTTGTATATTTCATAGCACCTATTAATTACCTTCTCTGTACCAGAGCAGACTCATCAAGACTCACAACTCTATCCATACACACAGGAGCTGTCAACCTGTATGCAAAGCTTCCTGACTCAAATAAACAATACAATCTTCCATTGTAAGAATAGATCTGTTCCAGCTTCTGCGGAAGTTTAAGCTCCTGTCCTGGAGATTCAGCCCCATAATTTACGCTGGAGATCTGTCCTTTTTTTGTATCGTATACTTCTATTCTAGACTCATCCAATCCATATGATATCGAGAATATAATCTTGTCACGGTACACCTGAAGTCCCTGAACTCTTCCTGGAATATAGAAGGCCTCATCCTCCTCGTCCGATATGGCAGTTCCACCGTTTATTATCTCATAACTAGCAGCCACACTGCTGCTATTCTTGTCCTTCTGCCAATAACCTGCATATATATGCCTGTCATAGATTGTGATAAATGATGTTGCCGGGAACATCACAGCACAGGTATTTCTATATGATATTGATTTTCCAAGTTCTCCCAGATCATATGCTTCCAGAGCATCAAGTGTCAGACATGATATAGATGCATGCCTGACTCTCTTATCATTTTCTTCTACTGACATATAGGAAGAAACCCACAAAACATTATTCAACGTATCATAGGCAAGCCCGCCCGCATGAGTAGTATCTTTAAGAACTATAGTTTTCACATATTCACCTGTATGAGTATCTATCATAAATATTACAGATCTGTGCTTCTTAGTCCCACAGTAGGCACTCACATAAGTGTACTTGTCTGTAACCGCAAGCCCCTGCGGAGTCATTGAGGTACAGCAATCAATCTCCTTCGTCTCACAGTTGATCGTCTTAGCATAGTCAAGCCCCGGAATTACAGTCATACCATACTCGTCATCTCTTCCTTTACCATACATAGCCATATTATAAAATTCGGCCTCCGACGTCATCTCCCATATCTGTGATAAGTAAGTCTTATTGTCCACAGGATATGTACTAGTCTCCGTCTCAGAAGTTGGCAGTTCAAAATTTCTGCAGAATATAAGTCCATACAAGGCTATCACACATACGCTTACAACATAAAGACATGAAAAAACCTTTACAAGTCTTCTTCCCGCCTGTGCAGTAGACAGCAGAGACGCCATAACCATCTGACTTATAATTGTTACCATCATCAAGCCGTTTGTGAGCATATCCGCATGGCTCATAATCTGTAGTGGGACTCCAAGCAGCATCAACCAGTAAGCCTTCTGTTTTACACTTATACGAACAGCCCCCAGCCAGTCATCACGCTTCATTCCCCACACCTGCAGCGACTGCCATATGACCGCCAGACCATATGCTATGCATGAGACCAGAAGAAACTGTCTAAGTACAGCCACCACAAACGCCTCAAACGATATTCCGCCAATATACATTGCCAGATAATACACACCCTGGGCAAGCTGGTAAAGTCTCCATATCATCATGGCAAACATCGCAAGTGCCGCAAGAAATGCAAATATATTTGCAACCAGCTTTCTCCTGACACCATCTCTGTGCTCCTTCATATCTCTACGGAATCTCTTTTTTGCACGGTTCAGCTCCTTTATATGCCTCTTTGACCTTCTTAGTTTTTTTCGCTTATAATAAAGCACCTTATACGGAGCATGATGTTCCTGAAGAGCAACATAGTCAGACTTCATGTGTTCATACTTTTTTGTCTCGTCAACAAGATCCGTGCGTGTCGCTCTGAGTGCTGATCTGCTTGTCACATAACCTTCAAGATCTATCTGAGCCTGTTCCTTTAATCTGTCTATCTGGAGCTGAAGCTTCTGGTCCTTATTCAATTTCTTCTTCTTGGCTCCATGTGCCATATAAATATCTCCATTTCCATGATCACTCAAAATACTTCATAATACCCGCCTCATTCAAATCAGAACCTATCACTATGATTATATCCTGTCCATTCTCTATCGGTCTTATCTCCGTCTTCTGGCTGGTTGCATTTATCTCTATCCAGGTATTCCTGTCTGATCTTGAAAATCCCTTTATCCTGAACACCTCACCACATTTATCATCTGCAAATATATCATGAACGATTCCCTCAAGTTTACTTTCCGGAACATTCTTGTTCATGATATAAACAGAGTTGTATACATCGCTCTGCTTAAACCATTCCTTGACAAAATCATTCAATTTATATCCTGATCTCATCAATTCTGCAAAATCGTCATCCGTCAATTCATCCCAGTTCTTTATCATCACGTCGTCGCCAAATCGCCTCTTACACTGAAATTCATCGAGTGTACTGTTCACATAGCTGATTGTTGAATTTATATCCTCACCTGGCACTCCTTCAACTTTACTCATAACCAGGACTCCGCAATTGGCAGCCTCAGATGCAAGTACATACCTCGACTGTCTGCTCATATTCTTCTCAAGCTCAGCCTCAACTATAGTGATGATATTCCCAACTTCATACCACCTGTCAAGCGGCTCCTCATGCAGCACGTCGAAAAACTCATCAATATCAAATATACCTGACGGCTCCACTATAACCCTGTCATATCCGCTCATGGCCATAGCTATGAGTTTTGTCTTGAAGCGCCTCTTGTGGCAGTCTTCACCGCATCCTCCTGCAACCATCTCAGCATGACAATTCTCTCCCATGACATCCTGAAGAAGCATCATATCCACATTCACTGCACCATAATCGTTCTCAAGAATTCCTATATTCTGTCCCTGTCTCACAAGATAATCTGCATATTTTTTTATAAATGTCGTTTTCCCGGAACCAAGAAATCCGGTTATCAGATCTATTTTAACCAATGTTGTCACTCCTTATAATAAGTAATAAGATCTACCAGCCCGATCTGATATGAAATCCGCTGTCTTCCTGTACTGGAATAACTCTGACATCCATATCCTCTATAAAGATATATCTGTCGCGCCTGAGCACAGCAATCATCTGATCAATGGCATCCGGCTGCCCCTGGGCTTCCATCTCAACCGAACCGTCATACCTGTTGCACACCCATCCGGTAACACCATACATCGAAGCCGCATGCGAAGCTCTATATCTGAAACCTACGCCCTGAACACTGCCGCGAAATACATAATGTCTTCTCTCTTTTTCCATATCAATCATCCATCTCCGAATCCGCCTTAAGGCGAAACTATTTATTTAGCATGTGACTCATCGTACACCTCTGCGTCATACACGATCTTACCTCCGCATATGGTGTAGTGTACCTTACCCGGAAGCGTCCAGCCTGCAAATGGACTGTTCACAGCCTTTGATGCAAAACTGTCCACTGTCCACATCTCATTCTCACCAAATATGATCAGATCCGCTGGAGCACCCTCTGCGATCTTTCCAGGTTCCATACGATAAAATTCAGCAGGATTTCTGCTCATAAGTTCCATCAGTTTCATAAGTGATATATAACCCGGTTGTACAAGAGAATATATTCCAAGTGCAAGTGATGTCTCAAGTCCTGTGATGCCACTCGGTGCCTTATCAAGAGTTCTGTCCTTCTCCTCTTTGCTGTGAGGTGCATGATCAGTAACTATCATATCTATAGTTCCGTCCTGTATCCCCTCTATGATCTTGCGTCTGTCCTTCTCATTCCTAAGCGGTGGATTCATCCTTGCAAGAGTGCCATATTTGAGCACGGCATCTTCTATCAGAGTGAAATGGTGAGGTGTCGCCTCTGCGTGAATATCTGCACCGAGCTTCTTTGCAGTTCTCACAATATCAACTGAATTACCTGAACTGATATGCTGTATGCACACAGACGCCCCTGTATGAAGTGCAAGGACACAATCTCTGGCAACCATCACATCCTCTGCCGTACAAGACGCACCGCCGTAACCAAGTTTCTCTGACACTTTACCCTGATTGACACCAGGCTGGTCTATGAACATCGGATCCTCCTCATGAAGACTTATAGGCAGATCCAGTTCCTTTGCCTTATTCATTGCATCAACTAACAGTTTCTCATCCATGATAGGAATTCCATCATCGGTAAATCCTGCTGCCCCCGCAGATGCAAGACTGTCCATATCCACAAGCTCTTTTCCCTCAAGGTTCTTTGTAACTGTAGCTGTCTGGACTACATGTATACCGGTCTTTGCACCTTTATCCTGTATATATTTAAGTGTTTCAAGGTTGTCCACCGCAGGCTTTGTATTTGCCATACAAACCACCATCGTGAACCCGCCTCTTGCAGCAGCAGCGGCACCTGTCTCTATATCCTCTTTATATGTGAACCCAGGATCACGGAAATGTACATGTGTATCTACCAGCCCCGGCGCAACTACCAGCCCATCTGCATCGATGACCTCCGTCCCCTCTGCCTCCAGATCGTATCCTGTCTTAACTATGTGATTGCCGTCTATGAGCACATCCATGACTTCATCTGTCCTGGTGACCGGATCAACGACTCTTCCATTCTTTATCAATAACATTTGTTTGTTCTCCTCTACATAATTTTTTATTGCTGTCTGTATCTATTCTGCGAATCATACTGCGGCTGCTGACCGCAACCAGTTTGACAGTTATACTGATAGCCGTACTGTGGCTGCTGACTGTAACCGCTCTGTTGATTATACTGCTGGCCGTACTGTGGCTGCTGTCCATAACCGCTCTGTTGATTATACTGCTGGCCATACTGTGGCTGCTGGACGTAGCCGCTTTGCTGCCCATTGTACTGCCCTGGCCGCTGGCCGTATGCATTTGGCTGATTATACTGCATGCTCTGGCCATACATATCTGGCTGATTGTACTGCATGTTCTGGCCATACATATCTGGCTGATTGTACTGCATGTTCTGGCCATACATATTTGGCTGATTATATCCGCGCATCGGTATATAACTAAAATTGTACGGATTCACCCATATAGGATTTACCGTTATTATATGGTCATTCTTGGCCGCATAAGATATGATCAGGAGCATGAGGGCCACCAACAGGGCCAGAACCAATATACACAATATCACACTGGTGTCATCGACCGACAATACAAAATCATACAGTCCGTGTATTCCCATGGCACTTAAGTACGAAATCAGCATATTGCCTGCTGCACCCTCGCCATTGTTCGCATTCTCTCTAGCCTTTGAATAAAAATATCCCATGACAACACCGCATGAACAGTGAAGAGGGATCGCTGTCACAGCCCTCAGGATTCCAAGTCCTATTCCTCCCTGAAATACATACAGGATATTCTCCAATGTAGCAAATCCAAGTGATGAACACACACCATATATAACACCATCATAGCTGTGGTCAAAGTTCTTGTTATTCCATGTAAGTATGATCATCCCAACGAATTTGCCCAGCTCCTCGATCATCGCCACTATAAAGAAGCAGTTGACCAGCTCATAAACCCCCGTTCCAGTTTCCAGTCCCATGTAATATAACAATCCGGCTCCAAGCAATTCCACTACAACTGCGGGTATAGTGCTGACCGCCCCAAGAACTGCAAGCCACACAAGCAATTTCATCGGATCCCTGCTATTCTTATTTCTTCCAACTACAAATAACAGCAGCAGCACGGAAGGCAATACTGCAAGTCTCAATGCAAATGCACTCATTCTTTACTCCCCCTGATATTTTCTTCTGTACAAATATATACATATTAAAGATACCATTTTTAACTGAAATCCACAATAAGCAGAGGCCCTTACCGACAGTTTATTTCATTAATTAACTTTAACCATACCCGGATAAAGAACAAGACAGATCTTCCCATATAAGGAAAACCTGCCTTGTATCAACTTTCAAATGTATTCAGTTACAGTTTACTGGGTGACATCAATATCTCCGCTTCTTGTCTCGATACTACACTTTCCATCCGCCCCCTTGACCGAATCCGGAACATTCACATCTCCGCTGGACGTCTTTGTAGTGTATTCATACTTCATTTCTGAACCAATGCCGATCGATACATCACCACTGTTTGTCATGATATTAATCTCAGAAGCATCACAGTCTCTGATCATTACGTCGCCGCTCGATGCACGACCGTTTATACGTTTTGCCGTTATACTGCCAGATGTGATATTGCCACTGGAGGTCTTCAGATCAATACTATCCGTCACCACATCCCCTAGACTTACATCACCACTGTTTGCAGATATTCTTGTATCCTTTGACGACGCACTGTCAAGCTTAATATCACCACTGCTGGTCGCAATCGTCATTGTGTTTGAATTTGCCCCATTTACAGTCACATCGCCGCTGGATGCCTCTATATCGATGTTGCCCACCAAAAGATAATATTCCATGTCAATATCACCGCTGCTGGTCACAATCGTCATATCATCATACTCTGTACCAGCCAGATATACTGTCACAGACGGCCATGCTCCTGTATACACACCGATGGAAACGTTAAATGCTGCGTTCCTGCTGTCGTCTGCGGTTATCCTGAGCACACCATCTGATACATCTACATGATGTGTCAGATTCTCACAGTCATAATACTCCACATAACTTGTATCTCCACTCGCCTTTTTCACAGCAACATCCACATCCGACGCACTCTTTACTTCAATGGAACTGAATTTATCTTTTATATCGACAGTCTTTTTTATGTAGTTAACCGGCTCCGATGTCATGTGTGCCAGATTCACAGTCACATTTGGCCATCTGAATCCATTTACAGCAAATGCGGAGATCACGATGATAATACCCGCCACGATCATAATTGATGCCGCTATAACAGCTTTCTTTGTTCTACCCATGCCTATTTCTCCTTTACAAACATTCTCTTTATGCCATTCACACTGGCCTTGCAGACCTTAAATATTCCAATTGTAACAGGCTTAACCGATACAACAAACAGTATCGCAATCCCTATGCCGATGAGCGCTGCACCAAGCATGAGAACTGCTGTGTACGGGCTGTTGGCTATGAACAGTGGTATGGTGCATATCAGTCCGCATATTCCCGCTACCACAAAGCTGAGCACAATTGCGTAGAATGAAATAAGAAGTGCAAATGCAACTATCCACAGAGTAAGCAGCAATACCGCCGCTGTAATAAGAAGTGGTATCCACACCGGAGAACCAAGGACTATGAGTACGACCTCCCATGCCTTGAGCTCGTGCTTTGGCTTGATCTTCTCCTTCACAAGCTTCGTAAGCGGCATATCTTCAAGTATCTGCTCCACTGCTGCATCAGGTGATCCCATATCAGCAACAGCCTCATCCTCTGAAATGCCATCCTCCATGCGGTCATCTATCATCTCGCTGTAATAATCCATAAACCTGTTGATATCATCAGCCGGCATCGCACTGATTCTGCCTCTTATCGCATCAAGATATTCCTCTTTATTCATCTCTGACTTCCTCCTTCACTATAAATCTGTATATAGATTCCAGTTCCTTCCACTCTTCCTTGAATTCTTCTATCCTAGCTCTTCCGGCATCGGTTATATGGTAATACTTCCTGAGTCTTCCATTGTGTTCCACAGAATGAACAGTAAGCAACGCTCCTGCTTCCAGCCTTCTGAGTATAGGATAAAGCGTAGATTCCGATATGGTCACATACGGCTTCATGTCTTTGATGATCTGATATCCATAGGAATCCTCATCCTTGATGGCAGCAAGCACACACACATCGAGCATTCCTCTTTTCAATTGTATATCCATCACTATACCTCCTTATGCAGTATACTATACGTCGCATAGTATTATATGTCAAGTAGTATTTTCAGCACTCTACAAAAGGGATCCAACAATGGGATCCAACAATGGGGTCAGGCACTTTTTACATAGATTTTACATTACGTGTAGCAATGGGGTCAGGCACTTTTTACATAGATTTTACATTACGTGTAACGATGGGGTCAGGCACCTTTTACAGGCACCTTTTACATAGATTTTACATTAATGTATATGAAACATAACAAGCAGGGCGGGACATCTCACCAATGGGATGTCCCGCCCTGCTTACAAATTATATTCTGCTATATCTTAATCTGACACATGATATGTTTTCAATTATAGTATGTCGATGACATACTCCTTGCTGAACGAATGGCCAGCCTCAAGGCTGTTTGAATACTCACGGTCCGCCAGATCTCCGTCATATCCCTCGCGGTCACACCTGCCAAACCAAGGCTCTATGCAGACAAATGGCGCATGTTTCTTTGCAGGAGACCATATGCCTATCTGCGGCACATCAAATCTCAACTGCAAAACCGGCGCATCAGATGAGTTCCTTAATGTAATCGTATTTATACCCTTACCATCCATGATCAGGGCATCCTCATCAAACATCTCATCACGCAGCTTTAAAACTCCATCTGTAAGTCTGTGCGTAACAGTTCTATCTCCAAGAACTCCATTTGCTGTCAAAAGACCGCATTCAATCTCGTTCTTACCTGTGTGCATATCCAGAGAATAACCGCCGATGCCTCCCTCACATGCAAATGCAGGATGAGCACCGATAGAAAAATGAACCGTGTCAGTTCCCTCATTCACAACGGTCCACATAACATGTACTGATGAACCTTCAAGTCTGTATCCTATACAGAGACTGAAATCAAATGGATAGCTCTTCTGCCATGTATCATTCTTCTCAAGCACAAACAGCAGTGTATCACCAGTCTGGCCAGCCAAAACAAACTCGCTGTCTCTTGCAAATCCGTGCTGAGGTATATTCTCATAAACCACCCCGTTATGTCTGTAACACTGTCCTTCAAGCTTTCCCACAAATGGAAACAGCACAGGAGAAACTCTTCCCCAATACTCAGCATCACCGCACCACATGTATTCTCTGTCTGTCTCGATACTCTTCAGGCTCACAAGCTCAGCGCCGTGAGTATTCACCTTTATAGCGATCTTATCATTTTTTAATTCAACAATACCCATGATTTCCTCCTGTACTTTAGCCAGTCAGGCTAATTATATTTTTCAAAAACAAATGTTATGCATCTGCATTACATTATAACACATAAACAAAAAATACGGTCACTTAATGAACTAATAAGCAACCGTATTTTATATAATTAATCAAATATCAGACTCTCAATATTTATACTCTGTCAATACGACTTTCGTAAGGAGCAAGCACCGTGTCACCATAGTGTCTTTCCTCACCAGTATGATTCATAACCACGCGGACCTTTGATGAGTCATCACCTCTATAGCAGACCTCCACGCCATCCTCTGTGGCCTCGCCGCGTATGGAATTGTCCTCCATGATCCTGCCCATCACAAGCTTCATGGTCGCCTCATCCAGACTGCAAGCAACATAATATACCACACCTTGTCCCTGAGACTTTCTGGTGACTGCGGCAAATTTATCATAGAAGGTATCTCCGTATGTATAGAGCACCTCAGCATCACTCACCTCGATCATGTCCCTGAACACACCGCCTTCGCCCGTCTGCCCGGAAAATTCACCATGTCCGATCACCGGGAACTCCTGTCCATCCTGAAGGCTCTCCGTCTCGACAACCGACACTCCCGCAAAATCACTGTATCCAACAGGGATAACCCTGCCAAATGAAAGATTGTTGTCAGCATCCTTAACCGCTGTCCTGTACGTGAGGATGGCTGTGCCGCCGGCTCTGACGAAGCTCTGCACCTTCTCAGTAAACTCAGGCTTCTCTATGATCATCTGAGGAAGTATGAGTACCTTGTACTTTGATATATCCGCATCCTCAGGGATCACATCCACGGA
>CAKQQK010000013.1:0-42429 GCA_934270935.1 uncultured Coprococcus sp.
CCACGACCCTGTGTTGATGAACGAAGCTCTGTTGAGTATCCGAACATCTCTGCAAGTGGAACGAATGCTCTGACGATCTTACCACCGCCGATATCATCCATACCCTCGATCTGGCCTCTCTTAGCATTTAAGCTTCCGATTACATCGCCGAGGTACTCCTCTGGCATTGTAACCTCAACCTTCATGATTGGCTCAAGAAGAACTGGGTTAGCCTTAGCCATAGCCTCCTTGAATGCCATAGAACCAGCGATGTGGAATGCCATCTCTGATGAATCGACCTCATGGTATGATCCATCGTATACGTTAGCATAAACACCAAGTACTGGGTAGCCGCCAAGGATACCAGCCTTAGCTGCCTCTTCGATACCCTCTCCAACTGCTGGGATGTACTCCTTAGGAATAGCACCACCGACAACTGTTGACTCGAACTTGAATGTCTCCTCACCGTTAGGATCCATAGGCTCGAACTTAACCTTACAATGACCGTACTGTCCACGACCACCTGACTGCTTAGCATACTTGCTGTCGATATCAACTGGCTTTGTGAATGTCTCCTTGTAAGCAACCTGAGGTGCACCAACGTTTGCCTCAACCTTGAACTCACGGAGAAGACGATCAACAATAACCTCAAGGTGAAGCTCACCCATTCCGGCAATGATTGTCTGTCCTGTCTCTTTGTCTGTATGAGCCTTGAATGTAGGATCCTCCTCAGCAAGCTTTGCGAGTGCCTCACCCATCTTACCCTGATCATTCTTGGTCTTAGGCTCGATAGCAAGCTCGATAACTGGCTCTGGGAATTCCATTGACTCAAGGATAACTGGATGCTGCTCATCACAGATTGTGTCACCTGTAGTTGTAAGCTTGAAACCTACAGCAGCTGCGATATCTCCTGAGTAAACCTTATCAATCTCTTTACGAGCGTTGGCATGCATCTGTACGATACGTCCTACACGCTCCTTCTTATCCTTTGTTGCATTCAGTACATATGAACCTGAGTTCAGTGTACCTGAGTAAACTCTGAAGAATGCAAGCTTTCCAACGAATGGATCTGTCATGATCTTAAATGCAAGAGCTGAGAATGGCTCATCATCTGATGAATGACGAACAACCTCGTTACCATCTGGATCAACACCTGTGATATCAGGGATATCTGTTGGTGCTGGCATGTACTCGATAACACCATCAAGCATCTTCTGAACACCCTTGTTCTTATAAGCTGAACCAAGGAATACAGGAACTGCCTCACTTGCGATAGTTGCTCTACGAAGAACCTTCTTCATCTCATCGATCGATGGCTCCTCACCCTCAAGATACATCATCATTAAGTCATCATCTAACTCGCAGATCTTCTCGACAAGGTTCTCATGCCACTTGTCTGCAAGCTCCTTAAGGTCATCAGGAATAGTTGTGATCTCGATGTCCTCGCCCTTATCATCTTTGTAATAGTATGCTTCCATCTCGAACAGATCGATCAGACCGATGAAGTCTGACTCTTTTCCGATAGGGATCTGTACTGGAATTGCATTCTTGCCCAGACGATCAATGATTGTCTGAACTGAGTAGAAAAAGTCTGCACCCATTTTATCCATCTTGTTGATGAATGCCATACGAGGTACATTGTATGTGTCAGCCTGACGCCATACGTTCTCTGACTGAGGCTCTACACCAGCCTTAGCATCAAATACACCTACAGCTCCGTCAAGTACACGAAGTGAACGCTCAACCTCAACAGTGAAGTCAACGTGTCCCGGAGTATCGATGATGTTGATTCTGTGCTCTAACGCGCCAGCCTTTGGTTTGTGATGATCCTCAAGTGTCCAGTGACATGTTGTAGCAGCTGAAGTAATTGTTATACCTCTCTCCTGCTCCTGCTCCATCCAGTCCATGGTAGCTGTACCGTCATGAGTATCACCAATCTTATAGTTAACACCAGTATAGTATAAGATACGCTCTGTAAGAGTTGTCTTACCGGCATCGATATGAGCCATAATACCAATGTTTCTTGTTCTGTCCAATGGATATTCTCTTCCAGCCAACGGATTGTCCTCCTTTTGCTAATATTCGTAACACACTAATCTATTGTGCTCTAATATACACATAAGCATGCATACAAACGCATTCTCATACAGAAAATTAGAATCTGTAGTGAGCGAATGCCTTGTTTGCCTCTGCCATCTTGTGCATGTCTTCTTTTCTCTTTACAGATGCACCTGTGTTGTTAGCTGCATCCATGATCTCCTTCGCAAGTCTCTCTTCCATAGTCTTCTCACTTCTAGCACGTGAGAAAGCTGTGAGCCAACGAAGTCCGAGAGCCTGTCTTCTGTCAGGTCTTACATCGATAGGTACCTGGTATGTTGCACCACCGATACGTCTAGCCTTAACCTCGAGGAGTGGCATGATGTTGTTCATAGCCTCTTCGAATACCTCTAATGCAGGCTTGCCAGTCTCTTCTGCGATACGATCAAACGCACCGTAAACGATCTTCTGTGCTACACCCTTCTTACCATCTAACATAATGTTGTTGATAAGCTTGGTAACCACCTTGTTATTGTAAATTGGATCCGCTAATACGTCTCTCTTTGCGATATGTCCTTTACGTGGCACGGTTCTTCCCTCCTTAATTATTTATTAAATCTTCGGTACTCACATTCTCTTCAGAACATGAAGTAAACATGTCACAAACTCCATCTGTATATTCAAATGTATTATCACATGTTCTATCACACCCTGCGGAATGTGTTCGTGCTGTTATCTGTCTTAATTGTTTCTATCCGAAATATTATCTATATAAAAACATGACCTTACCAGCACACACCGGTCGAACACTGTGTCCGATTCTACCGGTTGTCGTGGCATCTACAAGGCGTCAGCCTGTTCTATGTCCACGAATTAGAATTGTTCAGCATGATTTATTTTGCATCCTTAGGACGCTTTGCACCATACTTTGAACGAGCCTGACGTCTCTTTGCTACACCTGCTGTATCAAGAGTACCTCTGATGATATGGTATCTTGTACCAGGTAAGTCCTTTACTCTTCCACCACGGATAAGTACAACGCTATGCTCCTGAAGGTTGTGACCCTCACCTGGAATATAACTTGTTACTTCGATTCCGTTTGAAAGACGTACTCTGGCGATCTTTCTAAGAGCTGAGTTAGGCTTCTTAGGAGTAGCTGTCTTAACTGCTGTACAAACTCCTCTCTTCTGTGGTGAGCTTGTCTCTACTGGCTTCTTCTTGAGTGAGTTGAAACTTCTCTGGAGAGCTGGTGCAGTTGACTTCTTCTCTACTGTCTGTCTTCCTTTTCTAACTAACTGGTTAAATGTTGGCATGTTTTCACCTCCTGTATATAAATTAAAAATGATAAAGCATGTTTTTACGCATGCTTTATCATTATATAGTCGAGTATTTTCTCTGTCAAGCATTTATTTTGCAATATTTGCCTTAACATACTGCAAATACTTCTCCAGTTCTTCTTTCAAATAGTTCTCATCATACTGAATGTAATCTGAATTAAGCAAGAATGCATTTCCAAGAATATAATCATTCATTTTCTTGTCTATCTTCTTTGCTGTTTCTTCGTTACAACCTTCAGTCTCCATCAACATTTTCACCGACTGCTCATTCGTGAACAATTCTCTGTCCGCCGAATCACCCATGACAAAATGTCTAAACAGCATCCTCTCATCATTTGCGAATTTATATGTCGCAATCCCCTTCTTGATGTAATCGGCATATTCATGGTCTTTCAGACTTTTCTTAAGAGAATCCACCTGTTCCTGCACACGCTTATTTGTCAGCTCTATTATCATACCCATATCATTAAAATTCTCATATATAGGCTGTGTAGAGCATGATGCTGCTTTTGCAAGCTTGCGTGCACTGAGTGATCCAAGTCCTTCTTTTCTGACCAAATTATATGCTGCATCCAATATGCTATCTTTGTCTATCTTTCTTATGGCAGCCATGTAATTTCATCCATTTCCTTCTATATATTATTGTTATGTTTCTGCATCTGGATATTATCAGATATGCATCCATTATTTCATACCAAATATAACACCAGATATATAAAAAGAATCCGGCATATACACTTTCCCAGCTCTGTCTATACAAATATATGTACAGACAGAACCAGAAAACTGACATATCCCCGGACTCCCCTTTTATCCTTTATGTCCAACCGTTCTGACACGGTTGCGTTGTCTATATTCCTGACAGATTACTGCTCATCGTCAGCATTCTCAGCATCAACGTCATCTTCGCCGTCAAGCGGATCAACATCATCTGCTGCATCAAGCTGCTCAAACACCGTTTCCTCAGAGTTTACATCCTCAAGCTCTTCGAAATCCTCATCGTAGTCATAATCGTCGTCATCCTCATCAAAGAAGTTTACTTCTTCCATCTCTGTGTCAAGTTTAACTGAACGATATCTCTTCATGCCTGTACCGGCAGGTATGAGCTTACCGATAAGGACGTTCTCCTTAAGTCCAACAAGCGGATCCATCTTGCTCTTTATTGCAGCATCAGTAAGTACCTTTGTTGTTTCCTGGAATGATGCAGCTGACATAAATGAATCTGTTGCAAGAGATGCTTTTGTTATACCAAGCATAATCTGAGTACCAGTTGCAGGCTCCTTGCCCTCTGCAACAAGTTTCTCATTTGTATCCTCAAACTCAAGTATATTTGCCTGAGTTCCTGGAAGATACTCTGAATCGCCCGGCTCATCAATGATGATCTTCTTGAGCATCTGTCTAACTATAATTTCAATGTGCTTATCATTGATATCAACACCCTGAAGTCTGTAAACCTTCTGAACCTCACGAAGCATGTAATCCTGAACGGCACGAACACCCTTGATCTTGAGTATATCGTGTGGATTTACGGAACCCTCTGTGAGCTCATCTCCGGCTTCAAGAACCTGGTCGTCAAGAACTCTGATACGTGATCCATAAGGGATCAGATAAGCCTTTGACTCACCAGTCTCATCGTTTGTAACGATAACTTCTCTCTTCTTCTTATTGTCGCGGAGCTGAACCTTTCCGCCAAACTCTGCGATGATCGCAAGTCCCTTTGGCTTTCTGGCCTCGAAAAGCTCCTCTACTCTAGGAAGACCCTGTGTAATATCTCCACCGGCAACACCACCAGTATGGAATGTTCTCATTGTAAGCTGTGTACCAGGCTCACCAATTGACTGAGCAGCGATGATACCAACAGACTCACCAACCTGTACAGGCATACCAGTTGCCATGTTCGCACCATAACACTTAGCACACACACCAAGATGTGATTTACATGTGAGTACAGTTCTTATCTTGAGCTTGGCATCGCTTCTTACACTTGTGTTGCCATCCTCGTCTGTGACAGTGAATGGAACACCATTTGAATCAACACCCTTCTTTACGATAAGCTCTGCTCTCTTAGGTGTAACCATGTGATTTATCTTCACGAGCATGTTGCCCTCAGCGTCGTATACTGACTCTGCAAGGTAACGTCCAGTGATTCTCTCCTGGAACTCCTCGATCATCTCCTTACCCTCTCTGAAGGCCTCGATAACCATGCCAGGGATAGAATCTCTTCCTATACTACAATCAGGCTCTCTGATAATAAGATCCTGTGATACATCTACAAGACGTCTTGTAAGGTATCCTGAATCGGCGGTACGAAGAGCTGTATCTGACAGACCCTTACGAGCACCATGGGCTGAAATGAAATACTCCAGAACGTCAAGTCCCTCACGGAAGTTAGACTTGATTGGGAGCTCGATAGTCTTACCTGTTGTATCTGCCATCAGTCCTCGCATACCTGCAAGCTGCTTGATCTGCTGATTAGAACCACGGGCTCCGGAATCAGCCATCATGAATATATTGTTATATTTATCAAGACCCTCAAACAGGAGATCCTGCAGATGCTTATCTGCTTTCTCCCAGATCTTTACTACTGCCTGATATCTCTCCTCGTCCGACACAAGACCACGTCTGAACTTCTTTGTGATCTGATCAACGAGCTTCTGTGCATCTTCAAGGATATCCTTCTTCTCAGCAGGCACCTTCATATCTGAAATAGATACTGAGATAGCACTTCTTGTCGAATACTTGTAACCTATAGCCTTGACATCATCAAGAACCTCAGCTGTCTTTGTTGCACCATGTGTATTGATACACTTATCAAGTATAGGCTTAAGCTGCTTCTTTCCTACATGGAAATCAATCTCAAGCTTAAGGGCATTCTCGCGAACGCTTCTGTCCACATATCCGAGATCCTGTGGAATGATCTCATTGAAGAGCATCTTTCCAAGTGTTGTATCTATAACACCTGTAACTGTCTCGCCCTCAAACTCTGCCTCTCTTCTGACATGGATCTTGGTGTGAAGTGTTATTCCACCATTCTCATATGCCAATATAGCCTCGTTCTCAGACTTGAAGTATCTGCCCTCTCCGATCTCACCTTCCTTTTCCATTGTCAGATAGTAGATTCCAAGTACCATATCCTGTGAAGGAACGGCAACAGGAGCACCATCTGATGGCTTCAACAGGTTGTTTGGCGAAAGCAAAAGGAATCTGCACTCTGCCTGTGCCTCTACTGTAAGTGGAAGATGGACAGCCATCTGATCTCCATCGAAATCGGCGTTGAACGCTGTACATACAAGTGGATGAAGTTTTATAGCCTTACCACCTACAAGCACAGGCTCAAATGCCTGAATACCAAGTCTGTGAAGTGTAGGAGCACGGTTCAACATAACCGGATGCTCTTTGATAACATCCTCAAGGATGTCCCAAACCTGTGGCTCAAGCTTCTCAACCATCTTCTTGGCCTGCTTGATATTGTTTGCCTTGCCGCTTGCTGTAAGCTCCTTCATAACGAATGGCTTGAACAGCTCTATAGCCATCTCCTTAGGGAGACCGCACTGATAAATCTTAAGTTCTGGTCCTACTACGATAACTGAACGTCCTGAGTAGTCAACACGCTTACCAAGAAGGTTCTGACGGAAACGTCCCTGCTTACCTTTCAGCATCTCTGACAGAGACTTAAGTGCTCTGTTACCAGGTCCTGTAACAGCACGTCCACGACGACCGTTATCAATAAGTGCATCTACAGCCTCCTGCAGCATTCTCTTCTCATTTCTTACGATGATCTCTGGTGCACCCAGGTCAAGAAGTCTGCGGAGACGATTGTTTCTGTTTATGATTCTTCTGTAAAGATCATTCAAATCTGATGTTGCAAATCTGCCGCCCTCAAGCTGTACCATAGGTCTGATATCAGGTGGAATAACAGGTACAACATTCATGATCATCCACTCAGGTTTGTTTTCTGAGGTTCTGAACGCTTCCATAACCTCAAGTCTCTTGATGATTCTTGTTCTCTTCTGACCGCTGCAGGTCTCAAGTTCTTTCTTAAGCTCCTCGCTCTCGGCGTCAAGGTCTATAGCCTTCAGAAGTTTCTGAATAGCCTCTGCTCCCATCTCAGCAACAAATGACCCATATCCATATTCCTTCTCAGCCTCTCTGAATTCCTGTTCACTCAGAATCTGCTTATATGCAAGCGGAGTATCCTTAGGATCTGTCACTATATATGATGAGAAATAGAGAACCTTCTCAAGCACTCTAGGTGATATATCGAGGATCAGACCCATACGGCTTGGTATGCCCTTGAAATACCAAATGTGAGATACAGGAGCTGCAAGCTCGATGTGTCCCATACGCTCTCTACGAACGTTTGACTTGGTAACTTCAACACCACACTTATCACATATTATTCCCTTGAATCTGATCTTCTTGTACTTACCACAATTACACTCCCAGTCCTTCTGCGGTCCAAATATCTTCTCGCAGAACAGACCATCCTTCTCAGGCTTGAGTGTTCTATAATTGATAGTCTCAGGGCGCTTTACCTCGCCATGTGACCATTCTCTTATCTTTTCAGGAGATGCAAGTCCGATTTTTATTGCGTCAAAGTTCAATGACTTTTCCTGTTCTGTATTGTCTACATTGTATTCTGGCATCTTACAAAGCTCCTTTCTTATTCTTCCTCATTGTCATCTGCGAAATCAGGGTCAGACATGTCCATGTCATCATCGCTGACTTCTGAGAAACCACTTGCCTGAAGTTCCTCGGCATCATCACCGCTGAACACTTCCGGTGCATCATTCTCATCCTCATCATCTCTGTCAGATGATCTGTCGCTGAGAAGTCTCTTGATGCTTGTATTGTAATCATAGGCCTCCATAGTCTCGCTAAGGTCAACCTCAACCATCTTCTTGTTGCCCTCATCGTCCTCTTCTTCTCTTACAACTCTTACGTCGAGTCCCAGTGCCTGGAACTCCTTGAGAAGAACCTTGAATGACTCAGGTACACCAGGTGCAGGTATGTTGTCGCCCTTGATGATAGCTTCGTATGTCTTAACACGTCCTACAACATCATCCGACTTAACTGTCAGGATCTCCTGCAGTGTGTATGAAGCACCATAAGCCTCAAGAGCCCAAACCTCCATCTCTCCGAAACGCTGTCCACCAAACTGAGCTTTACCACCCAGAGGCTGCTGTGTTACCAGTGAGTACGGACCAGTTGAACGTGCGTGGATCTTATCATCAACCAGATGGTGCAGCTTGAGATAATGCATGTAACCGATTGTTACAGGTGCGTCAAAATTCTCTCCTGTTCTACCATCACGGAGCTGAACCTTACCTGTCCTGTTGATAGGCACACCCTTCCACTCTGCTCTGTGATCTCTATTGTTATAGAGGTATTCCATAACCTCAGGCTTAACTGTATCTTTGTACTTGGCCTCAAAGTCCTCCCATGTTCCGTTTGCATAATCGTTTGCCATCTCAAGAGTATCCATGATATCAAACTCTGTAGCACCGTTGAACACTGGTGTTGAAACCTTGAATCCAAGAACCTGTGAAGCAAGTCCAAGATGGATCTCAAGGACCTGTCCGATATTCATTCGTGAAGGAACGCCCAGTGGGTTAAGCACGATGTCAAGAGGACGTCCATTTGGAAGGAATGGCATATCCTCAACAGGGAGTACTCGTGAAACTACACCCTTGTTACCATGACGACCAGCCATCTTATCTCCGAC
The DNA here is from genome assembly GCA_934270935.1 of uncultured Coprococcus sp. GTDB lineage: Bacteria > Bacillota > Clostridia > Lachnospirales > Lachnospiraceae > Coprococcus. Next base: position 9,079 of record CAKQQK010000013.1, read on the forward strand.
CTGAATCTTTCTCTTCTGTGCTATATACACTCTTACCTTCTTGTCTACACCTGCCGGAAGATCATCTCCATCAGCACGTGTAAATACCTTTGCATCTATAACTATTCCGAATGCTCCATGTGGAACCTTCAGTGATGTATCTCTTACCTCTCTTGCCTTCTCACCGAAAATAGCACGGAGAAGCCTCTCTTCTGCTGTGAGCTCTGTCTCTCCCTTCGGAGTAACCTTTCCTACAAGGATATCACCGGCACGAACCTCAGCACCGATTCTGATGATACCATTCTCATCAAGATCCTTAAGGACATCATTTGAAAGGCCTGCAAGATCTCTTGTGATCTCTTCTTTACCAAGCTTGGTATCACGAGCCTCACACTCATACTTCTCTATATGAATTGATGTATATACATCGTCCTGAACAAGTCTCTCGCTCAGAAGAACCGCATCCTCGTAGTTATATCCTTCCCATGTCATGAATCCGATCAGAGGGTTCTTACCAAGTGCGATCTCTCCACCTGATGTTGAAGGTCCGTCAGCAATTACTTCGCCAGCCTTTACATGATCACCCTTGAAGACTATAGGTCTCTGGTTCATACAGTTACCCTGGTTGCTTCGTGCGAACTTGATAACATGATATACATCCTTTGTTCCATCTTCGTCTGCTCTTACACAGATCTCAGTGCTGTTAGAGTACTCTACAACACCATCTCTCTTTGCCACTACGCAGACACCTGAATCTACAGCAGCCTTTGCCTCCATACCTGTTCCAACTACTGCTGACTCAGTCATCATAAGAGGAACCGCCTGACGCTGCATGTTAGATCCCATGAGGGCACGGTTTGCATCATCATTCTGAAGGAACGGAATCATCGATGTCGCAACTGAGAATACCATCTTAGGTGATACGTCCATCAGATCAACCTTTGACTTAGGGAACTCAGTTGTATCAGCTCTGAATCTACCTGATACATTATTCTTTACAAAATGTCCGTCTGCATCGATAGGCTCATTCGCCTGTACTACTCTATATCTATCTTCCTCATCCGCTGTGAGATATACTACCTCATCAGTAACAATAGGATTTGAAGGATCTGTCTTGTCCAGCTTTCTATATGGCGCCTCAACGAAACCATACTCGTTTATACGCGCATATGTAGCCAATGAGTTGATCAGACCGATGTTAGGTCCCTCAGGGGTCTCGATAGGACACATTCTACCATAGTGTGTATAGTGTACATCTCGAACCTCAAATCCGGCTCTGTCTCGTGAAAGTCCACCAGGACCCAGGGCTGAAAGTCTTCTCTTGTGAGTCAGCTCTGACAGAGGGTTGTTCTGATCCATGAACTGTGACAGCTGTGAACTTCCAAAGAACTCCTTAACTGCAGCAGTTACCGGCTTAATATTTATAAGGGACTGAGGTGTGATACTCTCAGCATCCTGTGTCGTCATTCTCTCTCTTACAACTCTTTCAAGTCTTGAAAGACCTATTCTATACTGGTTCTGAAGCAGCTCTCCAACTGCTCTGATACGTCTGTTGCCAAGGTGATCGATATCATCATCATTACCAATACCATACTCAAGGTGAATGTTGTAGTTGATAGAAGCAAATATATCTTCCTTTGTGATATGCTTTGGTACGAGATCAGACATATCGCGCTCAATTGCAGCTTTCAGTCTGTCTGTATCATCGCCATATTCCTCAAGAAGTCCCTCAAGAACAGGATAATATACACGCTCTACTATTCCGAGCTCCGCAGGATCAAAATCTACATAGTTAGCTATATTGACCATCATATTAGAAAGAACTTTAACATTTCTCTCCTCTGTCTGTATCATTACAAATGGTACTGCTGCGTCCTGTATAGTATCAGCGAGTTCCTCAGATACAGTTGTTCCAGCCTCTGCGATGATCTCTCCTGTACTAGGGTCTACAGCGTCCTCGGCAAGCACATGACCGGCAATACGTGCCTTAAAAGCAAGCTTCTTGTTGAACTTATAACGTCCAACCTTTGCAAGGTCATATCTTCTTGCATCAAAAAACATAGCATTTATAAGGCTCTCTGCATTCTCTACTACTGAAGGCTCGTCTGGTCTGATCTTCTTGTAAAGTTCAACCACACCCTCTGAGTATGACTTTGCAGGATCCTTGTTAAGGCTCTCCATAATCTTTGGCTCCTCGCCAAATAAATCTATAATCTCCTGATCTGTTCCAAGACCAAGGGCACGGATAAGAACAGTTACCGGCACCTTTCTGGTTCTGTCTACACGAACATAAAATACATCGTTGGAATCTGTCTCATACTCTAACCATGCACCCCTGTTAGGAATAACCGTACACGCATACAGTTTCTTACCAACCTTATCGTGAGTAATATCATAGTAAATACCTGGTGAACGAACCAGCTGGCTTACTATAACACGCTCTGCACCATTGATAACGAATGTTCCTGTCTCTGTCATAAGAGGAAGATCACCCATGAATATCTCATGTTCTGACATCTCCTTTACATCTCCGACTCTGAGTCTGACCTTGACTCTGAGAGGAGCAGCGTATGTCGCATCTCTCTCCTTGCATTCCTCAATACTGTACTTCAAGTCATCTTTACAGAATTGAAAATCTACAAATTCGAGACTGTACTGTCCTGAGTAATCAGTGATAGGAGAAATATCTCTGAATGCTTCCTTCAATCCATCAGTTAAGAACCAGTTGTATGAGTTCTTCTGAACCTCTATGAAGTTAGGCATCTCAAGTACGTCCTTCTGCTTTGCATAGCTCATTCTGTAGCCTTTTCCAGACTTGACAGGACTAATTCTGTTCTTTTCCATCGACACATTCACCCCTTGGAATTTATTTTTATGCTTTTAGGACAACCTTAAGTTATATAAGTGTTTCAAAGCCATTTATCAGGCTATTACGGCGTGTATGCACACGAAGCCATAATAGTGACAGTTTACTATCCTACCAGCAAATGCAATATTTGTCAACTATATTTTGGAAATTTTTCAGATTTTTTTATGATATGCGTAAAGATATATAGAAAAACCGGCCCGACGGGATGAGATTCATCTCCGCCAGGCCGAATATTGTCTGATAATAAAATAAGGATCAAATTACTTTAATGTAACCTTAGCTCCCTCAGCCTCAAGCTTTGTCTTAGCTTCCTCAGCCTCTTCCTTAGTAGCGTCCTCCTTGATTACCTTTGGAGCACCATCTACAGCGTCCTTAGCTTCCTTAAGACCTAAGCCTGTAAGCTCACGAACAACCTTGATAACCTTAACCTTGTTAGGACCAACCTCTGTAAGCTCTACGTCGAATGAATCCTTCTCCTCAGCTGCTGCTGCGCCGTCAGCACCTGCTGCTGCAACTACAACACCTGCTGCTGCTGATACACCAAACTCCTCTTCACAAGCCTTAACTAAGTCGTTTAACTCTAATACTGATAAACCTTTGATTACTTCAATAATTTCCTGAGTTGTCATTATGTTTTCCTCCATATAATATAATTTGTTATTTTGTAATGTATCCACATATCCTTCTCGTATCACGCGGATACTTTTTGTCCACGATATAGACAGTTGAATATCTGGTCACGTGCATATACAACATTGCCGGTATAGCATATGACAGACCTTCTATCAGGCTTAATATTAAGCCTCCTTCTGCTCTGCGATCTGCTTGATAACACGAGCGAAGTTTGCGATAGGTGACTGGATACTTCCAAGGAACTTGGAAATAAGAGCCTCTCTTGAAGGGATCTTTGCGATAACCTGGATTCCTTCTGCATCGTAGAATGTTCCTTCTACAACACCACCCTTAAGCTCAAGAGCTGGGGCATTCTTTGCGAAGTCTGCAAGAACTCTTGCAGCTGCTGTAGCGTCTTCCTTGCAGATTGCAAGACCAGTTGGTCCCTCTAAGCACTCCTTAAGGCCTTCGAACTCTGTTCCCTCAATAGCGAAGTTGACCATTGTGTTCTTGTATACCTTGTATACAACACCAGCTTCTCTAAGATTCTTACGGAGCTGTGTATCCTGCTCAACTGTAAGACCACGATAGTCTACAACTACTGCAGTAGCAGCGCCTTCAAGATTTGCCTTGATCTCTTCTACTATTGGCTTCTTTAACTCTACCTTTGCCATAATGCGCCTCCTTATTTTACTAATGACTGCACATTCAAGATATAAAAAAACTCTCAGAGCCCTAAGACCTGAGAGTATATTGTTAAAATTATTTAACGATATCTTTCCTCGGTAGGCGGATAAATCCTTACGCCAGATGGCACCTACTGTCTTCGGCAGTTCATCGCAGACTAATTTATCACACCTCGAAAAGAATGTCAACATATTTTTTTGATCTGTTTTCCGATCTATTTTTCCGATCTGGTTTTCAATGTTTGCCGCAAAATCCTATGCACCTATCGTCTCATCAACCGCATTTGCTATGGCGTCCGCAATAGCTTCAAAATTGTAGTCAAACAGATAGTTGTCATGGTCACTGTTTATAAATCCCGTTTCCACCAGAACAGCGGGTATATTCGTTCGCCGGAGCACCGCAAGGCCGGGGCGCTCTTCGACATTAATATTCCTAAATCCAAGGGATGAAAGTTCTCTGTTTATATTTTGAGCCAGATCGTATTTAACTCCTGACTTGTCATATACCAGAGTCTGAACTCCGTTATATACATTTGCCTCGGGTGCTGAATTGCGGTGAAGTGATATAAAATAGTCTGCCCCGCTCTCATTTCCTATCTGGGCTTTTCTTGCCGGAGAATCATATCTGTCCGTGGTTCTTGTATATTCAACTTCATATCCTCTGCGCTCCAGCTCATCTCCAAGTGCAAGTGCAAGATTAAGATTGTCATTCTTCTCCAGGCGGCCCTCATACGAAGCGCCATTATCATAACCGCCGTGTCCCGCATCTATCATGATCTTTGTAGCCATAAGCATAAGTGTCCTTATTTGTTTCTATATAATATTATGTATATTTACAGAAACAAGAACCTTATTTGGTCACCAGCTCACATGTATCAGTCCTTGAACCACAAATTCAGATCCACGTCACCGGATATGCCATCCACAGATCCGGATTCAGTGTACTGCCATCCTGTATATTTATATGGGAAATTTGGAACGTTCGCATAATGGGCAAGCCACAGCTCGTAATCCCCAAGTCTGTCCATATCGAGACACTGGGCAAACATATTACGGCTTGCATATATCATAGGCGTGTATCCGGCAGCTTTCACAGTCTCACAGAAACCCACTATACCATCCGTTCTCTCATCGTTCGTTGCGTTGTCGCCTCTGGCTTCGGCATCACCTATCAGCTCAGAATCTATGACAATTGGATATTTCAGATTCATATTCTTCACCTGCTTCAGAACATATTCTGCTTCCTCCACGCCCTCATCATATGTGATGGCCTGTGTGAAGAAATACACGCCTGTCGGAATCTTATACTTTTTTACCGCCGCTTTACTATCCTCAAACGATGAATCCGCCATGAGGCCGCCCTCGGTATACCCTCTATATCCAACTCTCAGCATGACAAAATCAATATCTTTGTTCCCTGCCAATGTCTCCCAGTCTATACTATCCTGAAACGTTGACAGGTCGACTCCCACTAAAGTATCTTTTGTATTATCATCACTGTAGTGCATATATCCGTCATCACCAGTATAAAACCGCTCCGCATCAAGATTGTTTCTCGCCACCTTGTCGCTGATCTTATAGAGCAGCGCATCCGGTCCAAGATCGCCTACATTTATATATGCAGTCGGAATATAACTCCAATAATTATCATATATTCTTTGAGTTATCTCAGTATCTTCTATAGTATAACCAGCCTCTATCTTCTGTGAAGGAGACGCCTTAGAACTGGTGAAACCGCTGACCCTTCCAATCACAAATCCCAGAATAATTCCGAAAATAAAGCATATAACGCCCACCAGAATGCACCAGTTTCTTGTATATTTCTTGATCTGTTTTGTGTCCATCTATCTTACCTGTTCTTTCCCTGTTTGTCTCATTTGTCTGCAATATATCACGCCCTGTCAAGGAAATGCTCTGTACCAAGCCGCAAATGCACAATCTTGTCATACTTTTTCTTTACCGCATGCCTGAATTTCTTTGCTTCGCTGTGTGAAAACATGCGCTCCAGATCATCCATTCTGAGAATTGCTTCGTCGTACAGTATCTTATATTTTATATTCCAATCATACATAAGACTCGTACAGTTATCTATACTCACCCTGAGCATAGCACCTTTATTCTTACCAAAGAATACACTTCTGTTCCATCTCTTTTTTGCCGACGAATTCTTCGCATCAAACACAACTTCTGCGCCCGGGAATTTCTTCCACAGAGTATCAAGGAAGTTTTTCAGACGTTCCTTGTTAAAATACTTCATCATGTCATACGCCACAAATAAAATCGCAGTATCCTGTGGCTTGCTTATCTGATCCAGCCAGCCAAAATCAAATATAGGTGATTCTATATTAACCTCTCTCGATCTTGTATCCATGTATTTTCTTCTAAGTTCTATACGCTCCGGAAGATCAACATTGTACCATTTTATCCTGCCATTGTCCACTCTGGCAAACATGGTATCAAGTTCACAGCCTACGTTGACTATGATTCCATCTGCATACCTCTCTATAAAATTTCTCACCCGGTCATCTATAGCAACAAGCCTCTCCATGATAACTGTCCTGTCATAGAGCATGTACTGTGAATTTCTCTTTCTATGCTCAATACCAATCTTGTCAGCAAGTTTGATAGACTCATTGTCCTCGTACAGCTTCGGATATCTCTCTGCCATCATGGCCCTGCACCATATGTCATTCTCTATATCCAGCGGCAGGAAATCCGTGTCTTCTTTCACGCAGGCAGCGATCTTCTTCATGATACCTCTGCACTCAGGAATATGCGGGTGTTCAATATAATCGTGAACCACCGAGTAATACTGGTAGCAGCGGCTTCTCATATTAAGTTTTTTCACATTGTCATATAACTTTCTTGCATAGCAGTTGAGCAGATCTGCATCCACCGTGAATATAGCCATCTCATCACAGATATCTGTAAGATCATAATATATCGGGCTGGATATCTCCGGTATCCCGGCCGAATCATCAACCCAATAGGTTCTGAGGAACTCTCTGATCTCCTGGGTAAAATAGTATCTGTACATAAATTTGCTGTGATCACTTATCTCTTCCATGAGACCCCTGTCAACGAACTCCGTATCGAGAACCGGCGAACACAGTATGAGCTTGTCCGGTCTTCTAGAGCCATTCTTCCATAACTGTATGGCAGTCGACAACGCGAGGCATCCTCCAGCCGAGTAGCCAATAATTACCGCCCTGCCTATATCCTCCTTGCCGCACATCTTCTCATATGCTGCCGTCAGCATCCCCAGCGCTTCTGAAGCTGTATGTTCCGGTGTAAGCGGATATATAGGGACAACTGCACCGTACCCCGTACGCTCCACCGTATCAAATACAAATTTCCATTCGTTATGTGTTATCTGCGATACGAATCCCCCACCATGCAGATACATGAAATATTCCTTCACGTTCTGTCCCTTAGGCGTAACGTAGAAACACATGCCGCCATTTACAAACACCGATCTGATGCTCATCTTCTCCTCGTTGTATGACGGAGGATTATAATCGCCTTTCTTCTGCCGCTTCAGTGCCAGCTTATATATATCAGAAGCTTTTCTCCTCTTATCATCAAGCATTATATGGCCAAGTTTTTCACACGCCATACTCAAATAATTCTGACTTCCCATAGCATCCCTTCTAAATATAGAAAACACAATTCCACTTATGAAGTTATTTTCACATATATGAACCATATAATCAAGAAATGATTTTATTTCATGTTGCAATATCTCAAATTTATGATATTATAATTGCGACAAAGAGGGTTGTATTCTGCCATTCTGGCAGCAATGCTTCCCATTCACTTTATATTGATTGGATTTGCTGCTTTACCTGCAGCTATAGAGAGGTTAGAGTTATGAACATCACAATGTTGAAAAGCAAGATACACAGAGCAGTAGTCACACAGGCAGAACTAAACTATGTAGGAAGCATCACCGTCGACAGTGAGCTTTTATCTGCAGCTGGAATTCTTGAATATGAACTTGTACAGATAGTAGATATAGAGAACGGCAACCGTTTCGAAACATACACCATAGCCGGAGAACCGGGATCAGGCGTCATGTGCCTGAATGGAGCAGCTGCACGTCAGGTACAGGTTGGAGATCACATCATCCTCATGTGCTATGCATCCATGTCTCCCGAGGAGGCAAAAGAACATACGCCAAAGGTAGTATTTGTAAATGATGACAACTCCATATCACGCATAACAGACTACGAAAAGCACGGAGAATTATTTAGTTAGATCAATACCCAGCTGAATATTCCCAGCATACATCTATACCCAAATCACAAAACAGCGGCTTTGACGACAATGAGATTCTTTTTGACATTGTCATCAAAACCGCTGTTTTGTGTCTGTTCACCCCGTTTGGGGCTATAAGTTTCTCTTTTAATTCTCTTTGCCAAGGAGTTTTCGTCCAAGCTCAGGTATATCTACATTATCCAGAATGATATCCGCCCTTATATCCCTCTCTGCATCGTCAACCGGTGACAGCTGAGAGTGCATATAACAAGTGTGGAGTCTGGCCTGTTTTGCCGCCATGATATCACACACAGCATCATTGCCCACCATGATAGATTTGTTTGGATTCAGATGGTTTCTGTCAAGTGACTGCTGATAAAATGCCGCATCCGGCTTCATAGCCCCAAAATCAGACGACAGTGAGATATCCTCAAAATATCCATCTATTCCAAGCTGCTGCAGCTCTGGCAGAGTGAATACCCTCTGAGCATTTGACAGCACATACAGCTTCTTGCCCGCATTTTTAAGGCTCTCCAGCAGCTCCGGTACCCCGTCATAAAGTCTGATATATTCCGTCGAGGCACGTCTGAACTCCTGAGCTGCCATGACAGTCAGCTCCGCACAGTCATCCGCCGTCTGATCCTTCTTCTTTGTAAGCTGTTCAAAGACATCCAGTATCTGAATTTCCGGAAATTTAAATTTCTTCTTTGCCATCGCCTGTTCCGCACGGCGAACCTGCCTCTTGTATCTGGATCTCAGTCCGGCGGGATTATATTTTACGCCGTGCTTCGCATAGAAGTCACACATGTGTTTCCACACCGATATGTCTTCCTCGTCAGTATGAATATTTATAAGAGTCCCATACAAGTCAAATATTATATTGTCATACATTCTCTCTATACCTCCACGAATTTGTTCGCACAACATTTTTGCATCAGCTCTGATCAAAGTCTGTATACGTCAGATTCCTTCTCTGTAACCAGCTCTGATTCCTCCTATATATTTTGCCCTGGTTCTGGCCATGACCACGTGTGCTCCGCCAACCATGCTATGTTCCGATCTCACCGGCACAGCCACAGGAGCCAGATGCATGCCTATGAGCGTATCACCTATATCGATTCCCGCCTGTGCCTGGATACACTCTATTGCAACCGGATCCTTCATATAAGAATAAGCCGCTGTCGCAAATGAACCACCTGCTTTAAGCTGAGGCACCACATTCACTATCGGTATCCTGTTCTCTTTTGCATAGGCTTTTTCAACTATAATGGCTCTGTTCAGATGTTCGCAGCACTGTGCCGCCATAAAAATGCCCGTGCCATCAAGCTCATCAAGTATAGCACCAGCTATGCACCTGCCTATCTCATCACTGGAGAATGAACCGATTCTCATATTTGCAACCTCGCTGGAAGAACAGCCGACCACAAATGCATCTCCAGGTTCCAGATTTGCCACCGCAAGGAGATCTTTCACTGCGCCGCGGACTTCTTTTTCTATATCCTGAAGGTGAGAAAATTTCTCTGTGGATACTCCCTTTCCGGCAGGTCTGAGTCCACACTCAGCATCACCAGCCGAAAAATCTGCTGTACCACCGGCGCTGTCGGCTGACTCTGGTGCATCCGCAATCTCCTCATATTCATCCTTGTCTATCGACACAGGAATTCCAGTCTTGCCAAGCACAGTTACACCTCCATACCACACGCTGTCCACCGTCAGTACATCTCCAACGTCGTATTCCATAGAATAAGTATCCTTTTTCTGTATAATCCTTACCTTTTTTTCCATCATCCATTCTCCTTCCAAATCAATATAACATCTGCTATACACCCATCAGGCACCTGGTGTCTACATCCGCTTAACAATCTTATATAACGGCGCACCATACATCACGGTCATGACGTCTTCATACTCCTGCTTTGTGACATATTCTCCATGTGTAAGCATCTCATATGTCACCCCGGCCTCATGCACCTGATAATCAAGCCCCACGAAACCATTTCTGTCATAGAACGCCTTGCGCCTGCACCGCTGCTCATAATTTGGCGCATTCTTATCCAAAGGCTCTATATTAAGAAAAAGCTTTACTCCGGAATACTTTTTGTGGATACATCTGAGTATCTCTGAGCCATAGCCGCCATCCCTTGCATCATCGTCGATGGCAAGAAACATAAGTGTCTTTACCCTGTCATTCCCAATGACATATGTGAGTCCGACAAATCTGTCACCGTCAACGACAGCAGAAAACTCTGCCTTTCCCTGCCTGCAGCGTCTTGTGAGCATCCACATAGGAGGTCTCTCCTCCCTTGGAAATGCCGACAGAAACAATCTTCTAACCTGTTTTTTATATCTATCAATATTCTCAAATTTCAACGTCATGTCATCATCCTTCAACATACTTTATTGTAATATCACCCGAATCCGTATTCACAACACAGCTGCCAGTGCCGGTAACAGTCTGCTCAGGCAGTTCTGTTTTTCCACTCTGGCTGACCGCCTCTATCTTCTTTGGTTTAAACAGTGACACCTGTACATCACCCTTTTGTGACTCAAATTCCATAAGTGCACCGTCACAGCCATCTATCAGTATATCTCCCCTGGCAGAAGTGTACGATGCCTTTTCGGATGCCACTATGTTGTAGCCCTCAAGCCTGCCATCCCCCACACTGAAACTCACAGTATCCGCATCTACATTTATCACTGACAGATCTCCGCTTTTACCTTCAAATATAAGATTCTTTGCAACCACCGTCGCCATGCTCACCGAACCGGATTCCGTCGTAACATTCATCTCATCCGCATCTACGTTGCTTGCAAATAATCTGCCACTATTCTCCGTCACATTAAGACTGCTGCATCTGACAGACTGGCTGATGGATATCTGCCCGGAATCTGATATCAGTGATATCTCCCGGTAACGCTTAGACGGAAGTTCAACCACTATATATGGATCATCTCCGAAACCTATGTCCGATCCAAACGTTCTCTCGTCCGTGCAGGTCATCACCAGGCTCCCATCCTGCACAGATATCTGGTGCGTCACCTCATCGGAATCAAAATAAGATATATGACATACGTCATCTGATGACGACTGAATATTCACTGCCATATCTTTTGCCGCCTGTATATACACGCTGTGAAATTGCTCGCTCACATCATTCTGTTTTTCCACATACGAACTCTTTGCTTTTGACTTCGTTTCTTCCTTAAACGCATTTCTGGCTTTGTTTCCCATAACCGCCGACATTATGATAACGCCCACAACCGCGCACACCACAAGCACAGTTATGGAACCCATGATCCATTTCGCTGCTTTCAAACTTCTTTCTCCTCAATCCACATTCTGTGACCATCCTGCCACTCATTATATATATAAAACGGATGTATTGCAAACACCCTTTGTAAATGTGCCTGCCATACATCCGTATTATCTCTTGTCTTCCATATATTAATTCATCAGATATAATATTCACACCATCTGCTCTCCTCGGCCGGAGTACAGCTCTCTCTCCTGATCAGCCTGCACTGAAGTTCTATCCTCGCTACCCCACTGTGTCCGCCCCTAAGCCTGTCAAGCAGCAGATAAATAGCAAAGCGTCCCATATCCGACTTTGATATCTCCACCGTCGTCAGCATAGGCCTTGTGAACTGAGCTTCATCTATGCCATCACTTGATATGATAGACGGCATGTAATATCTGTTTCTGGTCTTTGCAAGATACTTGAGCATGCCTATAGCTGTGATGTCATTTGCACAGTATATGCCCGTCGGAGTCTTTTCCATCTCCATAAAATGTCTCATGGCATCAAAACCATCCGCCTCGCTGAGCTTTGTATTTATCACAAAATCGGTGTCAATATCCAACCCATGCTCTGCAAGAGTCTCAAGATAACCTATATATCTCGCCTCCTTGCCGCAGTTGCCGACATACCCTATGCTCTCATGTCCAAGAGAGATAAGATACTCCACCGCCGTCTTTGCAATCTGTGAACCATTGCATATGACTTCATCCACCTCTCCGCTGGCGGCATCCCTGTTCACATATACGATGCTCTTGTAGTTCTGACTGAGCTTTCTGAGTGCAAAATGACTACACCTTCCAATGACTATAAGACCATCTGTCTTTGTGTCGGTCTCGTCAAGCATCTTCTTGATCACCAGATCAACATTCTCATATTTGCATCTTTTGTCATCTGAAAATATGGATCTGTACCACACCTTTGAGAGTATGCACCCATTCTTATGTATCTCGCTCTCCACCACCCTCAGCAGCTCTGAAAAGAATGGATCAGCAGTAGCCGAATCCATCCTTGTCATCAGCACATTTATATAGTATGTTTTTTCCTCATCCCTCTGGGTTCCAGCCTTCAGTTTCCGGGCGGCCTCATTTGGAACATAATTGAGTTTCATGGCCATATTCCATATCTTCTCCCGGACTCCCGGATCAGAACACTTATATTCAGGATTGTTCAAAACTCTGGAAACTGTAGATATCGACACACCCACATTCTGAGCTATCTCTTTTATCGAAGCCATAAAACCCACTCCTCTCATTCTTTTTTGCCTTATCATACTATTTATATATACTTACTATGATATTCTATCTGGATGATACACCAGCTCATATCTCATGTCAAGAATCACAGCCCCGGGAAACCTGGACAGAGCATACGGATTGTCCGTCATATAACTGCCATTCATCATGTATCTTCCACTCATTTGGAATTTATATGATCACACTCTCTGCATTCCTCAGTGCCTCATTGATCTCTATCCTGACATCTGAGGTGTCATCGCGGTCTCCATGGGTGTCGTGCGCACCACGGACATCCTGCGCGCCCTCTTCTCCGTGATCTTCCCGGGTAAGAAACATCTTCTGCACGAACACAGCTACCGTTTCTCCCTCAGCCACAGCAGGCTGGCCAAGCTGCCTGTGTGCAACTATGTCCACACCATTTACACGGATCAAAAGCTCCGTCACACTGCCTCTGAATGAAGTTCTCTTCACGACCCCCTTCTCTGTGGATATCGGATATGGAACGATCTCATCTTCCTTATATACACTTACAAACTCCGGTCTGAGTATTGCTCTGGTCCCCCACGCCGCGTCGTGGAATCCCTTGAAACCCGTATACTCATCGATAACCGTCGGCTGCCCAAGAAACTGCGCCACAAATTCCGTCTGAGGATCATTGTATATATCAGCCGGTGTGCCGATCTGTTCTATCCTGCCGTGGTTGGTGATGATTATCTCATCTGCAACCTCCACCGCCTCATCCTGATCATGTGTGACAAATATACTGGTTATCCCTACCTGATTTATCAGTTCACGCAGCCACGCCCGGAGTTCCTTTCTGACCTTGGCGTCTATCGCTGCAAATGGCTCGTCGAGAAGTAAGAGCTGAGGATTTGTCGCAAGTGCTCTGGCAAATGCAACTCTCTGTCTCTGTCCTCCCGACAACTGTCTTGGATACCTCTTCTCCAGACCTTTGAGTCCCACAAGTTCTATGAGTTCATCCACCTTATCTCTGATCTCTGACTTTGGAAACTTCTGTATCTTCATGCCAAATGCTATATTGTCATACACTGTCTTGTACCTGAAAAGCGCATAGTTCTGGAATACAAATCCTATCTTCCTCTCGCTTGCCGGCACATCATTTACCAGCCTGCCATCTATGTATATGTCGCCTGAATCAGCATTCTCAAGTCCGGCCAGCATACGGAGTATTGTGGTCTTGCCACTTCCACTGGGGCCAAGAAGGCCTATCAGTTTTCCTTTCTCTATGGAGAAGCTGACATCATCCGACGCCGCAAAGTCTCCGAAATTCTTATTTATATTTTTAAGTTCTACATAAGCTTCTGACTGCATAACTACACTTCTCCTTCCTTTTTCCCTCTGTATTCAAGTATGTTTCTGACCACCAATATGATAACGGCCATCACCACAAGTATGGATGACATTGCAAATGCCCCTGTAAAATCAAACGCCTGATATAACAGCTCTATGTATAGCGGCATCGTATTTGTAAGCCCCCTCAGATGTCCCGAAAGGACTGACACAGCTCCAAACTCCCCCATTGCCCTGGCGGAGCAGAGGACAACTCCATATAGGAACGCCCATTTGATGTGCGGAAACGTTATCTGTGTGAATATCTGAAATCCATTTGCACCCATCATCGCAGCAGCCTCCTCCTCGTCGGTTCCCGCTGCAGTCAGCACCGGTATGATCTCCCTGGATATGAATGGGAATGTCACAAATATAGTTGCAAGCACGATACCAGGTACGGCAAATATTATCTGCACACCAGCCTCCTCAAGGTATGGATACAGAAAACTCTGTCTTCCAAATGTCAGCACAAATATCAGACCGGCTATGATAGGCGATATGGCAAGCGGCAGATCAATGAGAGTTGATATGACCTTCTTGCCCCTGAACGTGAACTTCGTTATTATCCACGCCGCAAACACGCCAAATATGGTATTGATCACCACAGTTATCCCGACAACTTCTAAAGTTAGAAGAATCGCTTTTACAGCGTATGTATCTGTCACAGCCTTCACGTAATCATTCCAGCCATCCCTGATCGCAGTGGCCACCACATATATAAGTGGAAGCACCAGCAGCACCACCAGAAAGACGGCGCACAGACCTATGAGCAGCCACTTGACGATCCCGCTGTCCTTTCTCAGGGACACATCCTTCGTCCTCTGTCTTTTCTTATATTTTTTCATGGTATTAACCTCCTGTTATCTAATGATGATTTTTCGGATGTTTAAAAAAGTCGTAGTTTTCTATTGTGCAGAGGCGCTTTGGCACATCATAGTCTCAGCTTTCAAACATCCGGAAAATCAGTCTATTCCGCTGACGATCCTGGATGTATGGCTCTGTATAATGGCATTTACCAGCAATATTACAAATGCGATGGCAAGCATCACAAGCGCAATAGATGTGGCACTCGCATAGTCATACTCCTGAAGCTCTGACATAATGAGGAGTGGTGTTATCTCCGTCTCATATGGGGTGTTGCCCGCTATGAACACCACGCTTCCATACTCGCCAAGACTTCTCGCAAACGCCATGGTAAATCCCGCCACAATAGATGGGATCAGCTCTGGAATGATGACTCTCCAGAATATCTGTATGCGGGATGCGCCAAATATGGCTGCTGCCTCCTCGTATTCACAGTCCATCTTCTCAAGAACCGGCTGAACGCTTCTGACAACAAACGGTATTCCGATGAATACCAGTGCCACCGTTATTCCCACTCTGGTATACGCTATATCTATGCCGGCCTTTGCAAACAATCCGCCTATCCACCCATTTTTTACTGTCAGATGTGTCAGCGCTATGCCGGCCACGGCAGTCGGAAGGGCAAACGGAAGTTCTATGATCCCGTCCATGATCCTCTTTCCCGGGAATTTGTATCTCACCAGCACCCACGCAAGAACGACTCCCATGACTGCATTTATAAGGGATGCGATAAGAGCTGTGAGAAGACTCACCCTATAGCTTGAAAGAACCCTCGGTCTGGTGATCGTCTCCCAGAATTCTGAAAATGTGAGTTTTGCAGAAAACGCCACCAGGGAGCACAGGGGAATGATGACTATCAAGCCCAGGACCGCCATCACTATCCCAAATGACAACCCAAATCCCGGTATTACTCTTTTTCTTCTTTTTCTATGTCTCATTTTCATCATCCTCCTGTAATATAATTCCGCCCTGCCCATCTATGGACAGGGCAGACCATCTATATATCATGTATATTTTTCTTACCCCTGAAGGTTGTTACTTCTCCTCATATATAGAGTCAAACACACCGCCATCCTGGAAATGTTTCTTGGCTGCCTCTGTCCAGCCCCCAAAATGGCTTATATCTGTGAGATCAACATTTGTGATTATCCACTTTCCATCACTAGGAAGCTCTGTTATAGTGTTGCTTCCGCCAGCATATTCAAACTGCTTCAATATCTCGTCATTTGACGGACGATAGTACCACTCAGCCTCAAGCTTCTGAGCCTCATCTGAATACAGGTAGTTAAGGTATTCTGTAGCCACATCTCTTGTTCCTCTCTTGTCAACCACTTCATCGACCACGGCTACCGTCGGCTGGCAAAGTATTGACACCGATGGAACCACTATCTCGTACTCACCCGGATGCTCATCCAGTGAGAGGAACGCTTCATTCTCCCATGCAAGGAGCACATCGCCCTGACCATTTTCCACAAATGATGTGGTTGCTCCTCTTGCTCCGGAATCAAGAACCAGAACATTATCATAAAGTTTCTTCATATCCTTCTCAATCTCATCTTCCGACTCGCCCTGGCTCTCAAAGTAATACCAGGCTGCAAGGTAATTCCATCTCGCACCGCCGGAAGTCTTTGGATTTGGTGTTATAACTCCCACTCCATCCTTAATAATGTCATCCCAGTCCTGAATGTTTTTGGGATTACCCTTTCTGACAAGGAATACAATGGTCGATGTGTATGGTGAACTGTCGAGTGGAAACTCACTTGTGTATCCCTCTTCTATAAGTCCTGCGTTCTTGACTGCATCCACATCACCTTCAAGTGCCAATGTGACAACATCGGCCTGAAGTCCATTTGCAACCTCAAGAGCCTGCTTGCCGGAACCGCCGTGTGACTGAACCACCGATACGTCCTGTCCCTTCTCTTCCTTCCAATGCTTTGCGAACAATTCGTTGTAAGCCACATACAGCTCTCTGGTCGGATCGTAGGATACATTTGTTATCTCCACGCTCTTTGATGTGTCTGTCTGTGCTGATGTATCGCCCAAGCCACTGCCAGATCCGCATCCTGCAAGAACTCCTAATCCAAGTGCTGTCACTGTCAGTAAAGTAATAAATTTCTTTCTCATGTCTTCTTCCTCTCTTTCTTAACTTTTTATTTTCCCGCTTTTCCTATCGGGTATGTATGCAATATAAGCTCATACCACCGGGATTTCAAAAGCTGTGTGTGAAAACGTTGTCTCAGAGTCATTTTCAGATCATATATGCGGCTTTATCAATGATATTCCGGACATTTTACCCACCGTTTGTCGCATATGGCGGAGGCATTTTGCAATATTGAGAAAACGTTGTCAGCGCATAAATAAAAGCTTGATGTACTATTTGAGTAATCTTTTCTGACATACAGACAAAAAAATTCCTCCAGATCACAGTTTTTGTCCTGTGATCTGGAGGAACATTCCGCTAAACACTGATATTAAATTTTTTATTATTTGCTCACCGTAACACTCTTCGGAGTACTCCATGCTGAATAGTAAGCCGCCTTACCTACAGTCTTATAGCTTCTCACACTCACATAGTACTTACTGCCCTTTGTGAGGCCTGTGATATTCTTCGCAACGCTCCTGCTGCCTGCCATCTTTATCACTTTTGCCCCCGCCATGCTGGACTTAAGTGAGTATCTTATCTGATAGCCTGTTGCTTTTGAGTTTGCTGCATAGGATACCCTGACTGTCCTTCTCGCACTGTTTGACATCTTAATGCCCGACGGAGCCACCATGTAGTATGCAGTCACGCCTGCACTTGTGGCTGACTTAACTGTCACATTGCCGAGAGTTCTGACCGCAACGATCTTGTATGCATACTTGATACCATTTGTCTTCGCCTTGAGATCTACATATCCGAGTGTCCGCTGTCTGCTTGTGCCCTTGATATACAATGTGTCCGCCTTGACAAACTTACCGCCTTTCACACTTCTGTATATCTCGTAGCTGGTGGCATTTGCCGAAACTGTCCAGGTCACTACAGTTCCCTTTGCCGTATTTTCGAGCTTTGTTACCTTCGGAGCTGCAGGGGCTGCAAACTTCTTAATTGCAAATGTCCTGGTCACTGTTCCTGAGTAATCACCCTTGAATGTGATCTTTACCGTGGCTGTTCCCACATTCGTATTGTTACTGTATGTCACAGTATAATTTGACGCCGCTATGACCTTGCCTGCAGAATCCTTGACCGTGACTGCAGGTTTCTTAACCTTTGTGTCGTATGTATATGATGTGGATGCCAGAGTCACCGTCTTGATCCTTGCTATCTTCTCCTCTGCAAGTTCATAATATGCAGCTGCACCTGTACCAACCTTCTTCGAAACGATCTTCACGCCATCGGCCGTGGTCGTTGCCGCCTTGATCTGAGGCTTACACACAAGGTTGATGTCAAGTGTCTTGCTATATGCATATATGCACACATAATATGTCTCTCCAGCCTTCACAAGCCGCTGGTTCATGTCAACATTTGGCTGCGAATCAAGTTCTGTGCTCTTGTAGAAGTTACTGTAGCACTCATAATATCCATCCGGCATACCAACTTCAAGATTGTAGTAACCCGTAACAGGAGCCTTGAACTTATATACATACTGACCTGCATCTGCGAGATCTATGTGCGCCTTATTGTCCTTTAATGTGAGCACCGGTGCTGTTGCCGGATCTGCAAATGGAATCTCAAGGGTATCACTGAGACTGCCACATGATACATTCGCAATAAATCCCTTGTCGCCATTCTTTCCAATATATCCACCTACAGCAGGCTGCTTGCCATCTCCTAATACACGCTTCTCCTCGCTGCCATCATTATATATCAGCGTATAATGAACGCTGCGCATCATCAGCTCCATACTATCTTTCATAGCTCCTGCTCCAAGATTGTACAGAGGTCTGTCAAAGCCGGTGAGCTTGATCGCCGTGAGCTTTCTGATAGTCTGGAAGCTCAGATTGACATCTGTCTGATCATTTGAATTATCCTCGTAGCGCCATGCCTTGCAGTAATATGTCTCTCCTGCGTTAAACTTGGTCTCTGCATCAAGCTTTACAAAGTTTCCATCCTCCAGCTTGTAGACATCAAAATATGCATTTTTGTCATTTGCCTCAAATACAGCAGGCTGATCCGCCGTCGCCGTGAATTTGTAGAAACGGAACAATACTGTATCCGGATTATCCCCTTCCACAAGCTCTGGAATATCCACCTGATCATAAGACTTTATATTCACATCATAGCTGCCAAGAACCTTGTCATCCAGCATGACGTATATAGTCATCACACCCGTCTCTGTCATCGGTGTGATCGCTGATAATGGCTTTTTCTCTCCTCCATTCATAGAGTAATAGATCACTGCATCAACCATCACAGTGCCATATAACACACTTGACTTAAAATTCTCAGCAACCGTCGTCGTTCCATCATCATTGGTAAAATCTATCCTCATTCCGTTGAAATAACCTGCATCCATTCCAACGACATAATCTGTCTTTGCCATGGTTATGACCGCACTCTCAGGAATTGACAGTCTCTTAGCAGTAGCTCTCAACGTGTCCACACCCGAAGGGGCGCTTGCCCCAATCTTATAATATGTGTCCGCCTCCAGTTCTACCTCGAGATATACTGACTCCCCTTTTATATATTCTCCATCAAGATCAAAAACACCGATAGAACACTGTGAAGCCATATCATCATCCATATCAGGCAGACTAAATATATATGTTCCAGCCATCGTTGTCCGGAAGATCCACTCAGCATATCCATTCTGAACTTCCGTTGTACATTCTCCACCCGCAAGATCAGGCATCACATTTTCTTTGAGATTAACTATGTAACTGCTATAATAATTATCATCTTGATCATATCTGGTTTCCGAGTTCATATAGTACGTATGGCCAGGCAAAAATATAGTACTGCCAAAGGTGATGTACTTGCCATCCTCATCATAAAGCATAAGCGGATTGCGATCCTCCGAAAGCCCCTCAACTTCAGACGAAAGTTTTGAAGCCTGTGAGACTGTAAACGAATAATATGTGTATGCTTCTATATTGTTTTCTCCAACGCTTACTTTCGGAAACTCAAAGTCTGACAGCCTGCCAAACTTGATCTTCGCTTCTCCTGATATATCGCCAGATACGTTCTGTACTTTAAGGCTGTGCTCCTGATCTCCCTGATCCAGATCACTCCCGTAATTATCCAGCCAGAAATCTTCATCATCCAGCTTCAAATTGTACTCATTGCCATACTTGTCATGTACAGTGGTCCTGCTCTGATCCTTTGCAATTCCAGGTGCTGGAAGGACTTCTTCATAACCGTCATCATAAACTGCGGTGACCGTCATATCAGACAGGATACCTCTAAAATCATTTGGCGCAAATGTATCCTTTGACATCTTTATGTTGATGGATGACAATGTTCTCTTTCTGGCAACCTCCACCGTTATCGGTTTTATGCTGCCATCATCTGAGTAGCTTTCGACCACAGCAATGTAGCGCTCACCCTTCTCAAGCGTGGCTGTATTCAAGCTCACGATCTCTCTGTCAACATAGGTGCCTTTATCACCAATAGACATGTCACGGTCTCCAAGCTTATATGTCTCTATATATGCAGACTTACCTATAAATACATATTCTCCATCAACACCAGGAGTAAAGCCAAATATGTAGTCCGTATCAGCGGCCGGAGTGTCGATTTTCACCGGCTGGTCGAGTTTCAACTCAGTATAACCGCTGTACGCAGACTCTACGGTATTCACCTCAAGTTTTGCCTCATCAAGGTCTTCCCATGGATTTCCCCCTATATATACGGTATATTCAACATTCGCCTCCAGATCAGCCTCTATACCCGTTACCTTGGAATCTCCTCTGTAGCCATAACTGCTGCAGCTCACTGACTTTCCATTGTTATCATAGAGATCCACTGTCAGGCTCTGGTCCTTCAGGCTTTCAAGAATGTATCTCGCATCTTTTTCAGGAGTTATTGTGAAATACTTTTTCCCGCTCTTCTTGAGAGGAAATACATTTTCACCGATCTGCAGCTCATCAAGCTTCTCATATGTGACATTCAATGTCATATCATCGCCGTCAGCACGCCAGATATCGGATGCCCTGTAATAGTATGTGTTGCCGCCACTACATATATTGTCACTGTTGTTAGAATAATAATTATATGACAGATCCCCATCTGAATCTTTCATATAATTGAGTTCTTCAACTTCACCCTTTGCGTCCTCATATGACACAACGAGTTTGCCCGCATGCGCCATATCAAACTTGTATACGCCACCATTGTATGCCTTATTCTCTCCAACCTTAAGTGATTCTGCCGCCTGAACAGGTGACACAAATTCAATTCCAGTGCTGGCTAATACATCCCAGTTGTACGTCTCCTGATTTCTTTTGCAGAAATAAAGAGTCTGTTCTCCTTTATAGTATGCAGAAACGTTATCAGGTATGTCCGCCATATTATCCACAGCGGTGCCAAACATGAACTTGTAGTCATTGCCATAGTCATCAACAGCGCTATAACAGCCTCCGTTAGAATCAAATCCATATGTGAGCTTTTCTGTCGTGCCGTCCTCATACGTTACATCCACCTTCACAAATCGATCGAGGCATAACTTCTCACCATAAGGAAATATCGTCTTTGTGGCGGTCATATCTGCACTGACAGGCGTCTTCGCCTCATCCGCAGCCAGCTCTGCCATGCCCGCCTTGCTGTCATCCTGTGCCCAGGCAGTCACTGCCGGCATATTCACCGTGGTCAGCATCATAGCCGCCGACAGTGCAAATGCCATAAATCGTTTCATCTTTCTCATAAGTTTCTCCTTTAATACATTTTTGTTGTCCATCACTGTGCACTCTATTTCGTTGATATCTATGTACAAACATCTTTCCTCATATTCACATAATTTTAGGGCAACATCCTAAAAAAATTATACCATCCGACATGCCTTGTTTACAATGAATTAATGTAAAAATGCACAATACACTTTGTATAATTTTACAGATAAAACCACCGATGGGGTCAGGCAATGGGGTCAGGCACCTCTCTTCTTGCTCCTGCCAACAAATGGGGGCAAACCCCTTATTTCCTTGCATCTGCCAACAAATGGGGTCAGGCACCTTCACTATTTCGGGGTCAGGCACCTTCGCTATTATGGGGTCAGGCACCTTCGCTATTTCGGGCGCACATAGAAAAAATCCACAGGATGGCTGGCACCTGCCAGACGCCCTGTGGATTCTTAGAATTCACTATCGCTATGTGGTTATTTACCCAATGTGTTCGCCCTGTTGTCGATATTCTTCTGGAAGTTGATGACCTTGTGGTCGTATGGCTCATCCATCAGCTTCGACTGGATCATGAAGTCCGCTGTGGCTTTATTGTTCGCCATCGGTATATCATACACCTGAGCGATACGGAGCAAAGCCTTTACATCCGGATCATGTGGAGCCGCTGTGAGCGGATCAGAGAAGAATACTACAAAATCTATCCTTCCCTCAACAATCTTGGCACCGATCTGCTGGTCACCGCCAAGCGGGCCGCTATTGTAGCCCTTCACCTGAAGATTTGTCCTGTCTGTTATCATGCGAGCCGTAGTTCCTGTTCCGCACAACTCATGCTGGCTTAGTATTTCTTTGTTGTCCTCGCACCATCTGATGAGTTCTTCCTTCTTCGCATCATGGGCGATCAGCGCTATTCTCTTCTGCTTTGGTATGGTCATTGTGATGTAATCTGCACTCATATCTGTACCTCCTGTCTCTGCAATTATATTTGTTGTTCTTCAATACTTCCGGACAAAGACTGTTTGTGTTTTCTAAAACACCTCATCTATTCCCAGCAGCAAATCTTCCATATTCTACTATTTGCGGGCATTACCCCATACCCTTACTCTACCCAATCCATCCACTATTTTCAATATAAAACACTGTAATACAGGAAAATTTTACCATATTATTACATTTGCGAATTTGCCTAACTTTCCTCTGTTTTTTCTCCCATCTGTGTGGTATTCTCTTATAGGATGCTTTATAAATTTAAGTATTTTGCTTTGATACATTATTTTGCCAAAATTCTGTCCCCGTTCTTTTCACATTTCATATATTGCTTATATCTCGGGCGGAATATATTTTCATAAAAAGTATGCGGACAATTCCTACGTCTGCTCAATCATATAGTTTAAGGAGATTCACAAGATGAGAAAAATTGGCTTTGACAATGACAAATACCTGTCCATGCAGTCTGAGCATATCAGAGAGAGAATTGGACAGTTCGGAGACAAGCTGTATCTGGAATTTGGAGGAAAGTTATTCGATGACTATCACGCATCCAGAGTCCTTCCGGGATTCGCACCGGACAGTAAGCTTCAGATGCTTCTCCAGCTTGCAGATCAGGCTGAAATGATCATATCCATCAACGCTGCCGACATAGAGCGCAACAAGATAAGACACGACCTCGGCATCACCTACGATCAGGATGTTATCAGACTGATCGGCGTATACAAAGAAAAGGGATTATACGTCAGCAGCGTAGTCATTACAAGATACGCTGGCCAGTCTTCCGCAGATGTATTCCAGAAGAAGCTTGAAGCAATAGGAATCAAGGTTTACCACCACTATTCAATCGATGGATACCCAAACAACATAGAGAAGATCGTCAGCGACGAAGGCTACGGCAAAAACGATTATGTAGAAACCTCAAGACCTCTCGTCATCGTCACAGCACCTGGACCTGGAAGCGGCAAGATGGCTACATGTCTCTCCCAGCTCTATCATGAGAATAAGCGCGGTGTAAAGGCAGGCTATGCAAAGTTTGAGACATTCCCTATCTGGAACATACCTCTCAAGCACCCTGTAAACCTTGCTTATGAGGCTGCAACAGCAGATCTCAACGATGTGAATATGATCGATCCGTTCCATCTTGAGGCATATGGTGAGACCACAGTCAACTACAACCGTGATATAGAAATCTACCCTGTTCTTGCAGCTATGTTCGAGGGAATCTACGGACACTGCCCATACAAGTCCCCTACAGACATGGGTGTCAACATGGCCGGAAACTGCATTGTTGACGACGAGGCTTGTCAGGAAGCTTCAAAGCAGGAGATCATCAGAAGATACTATCAGTCAGTGAACAGATTTGTCAGAGATGAGGCGACAAAGGATGAGGTCTACAAGCAGGAACTTATCATGAAGCAGGCAAAGATCACCGTGGACGACCGCATCGTTGTACCTGTCGCCAACAAGCTTGCCGATGAGACCGGCTGCGCCGCTGCAGCACTTGAGCTGCCAGACGGAACCATCGTCACAGGTTCTACTTCAGACCTTCTCGGACCTTCATCAGCAGTCCTCCTGAATGCCATCAAGATACTTGGCGGCATAGACAAGAAGACGCATCTGATCTCAAGGACATTTATCGAGCCTATACAAAAGCTCAAAACCAGGTACCTTGGCAGCAAGAATCCGAGACTCCACACAGACGAGGTTCTCATCGCTCTATCCATGTGTGCCGTATCAGATCCAAATGCCAAGCTCGCTCTTCAGCAGCTTCCAAAGCTTGCCGGATGCCAGCTTCATACCTCTGCCATACTATCGGCGGTTGATATTAACACATTCAAGAAACTTGGAATTGAATTCACAAACGAAGCTGTGTATGAAGGCAAGATATAATTTGCTAGTTTGTGATTCACGGCAGCAAGCTATTGTGATATAACCTACGATTCACGGCAGCAAGCTGTTGTGATATAACCTGCGATTCACGGCAGCAAGCTGTTGTGCAATCAGATAAAAAGTGCATAAAATTTTCGTTTTTTCAAAAAAAATTGGCTAAAAGATACAAAAAATTTGAAAATTGTATCTTTCAGCCATTTTTTAAATTAAAGTGAAAATTTTGTAGCTTTTTCCATCTCTAACGTCGTTTTAGATAAAAACAGTGCGTTATCAAGTTCCACGGAGGAGCGGCGCTCTCTATCTCTTCTCCTTATACATCATGAGGTGAACTATCATGAGCAGTGCGCTGGATATCCAGATTGACTTGAGTCCCAGGTTGAGCGTGCACACACCGCCGGCACCGGCACCGAGTGCAAAGATGATGATTATTCCATAATAATGCATAGCTTTTCTAAGTGCCCCCGGCTCCTTGTCCCTTAAGTATACCGACAGGCTCTCCGTTCCGCTTCGTAAATTTCCTATGCACATGGTACTGGCATATCCATAGCCATTCACCTTGCGGAATGTCTGCACCTGCATCGAACAGGCAAATGATACGAGCATGGTCGCCAGAAGATTAAATCTCACAGGTATGAATCCAACCACAAACAATATCACTATCTCCATGAGAACAACTATCTGTCTCCAATGTATATGCGATGCATTCTTGTATCTGTGGCTTATCCTCTCCGCCACCAGCACCCCAAGTGCAAATGCGATCAATGGGAAAAGGTACCTCACAGCAATCTTAAAGTCACCCATCATAAGGTGCTGGCTCATGAGAACCACATTTCCGGTCTGGGCATTTGAGAAAACCTCATCCCTGGCGTTGTATGTATACGCATCCTGAAATCCTCCCGAAAGTGCAAGTATGGCACTTAAAAGAAATGTCTCGGATGTCTGTCTGAGTTCACGATTTTTTCTTAGCATATGTTTTATTTCCTCTTTACATCCTTTTATTGTTTCATCTCCATAAGATACCATAGATAAAAAATATTTCAAGTACCCGCACAATACAAGACAGGACGCAGCGTTATAAAAATAACTACTGCGCCCTGATCTACTATTTCATATTACCACCATTGCTGAAATTCTCTGCACCAACAAAAATTTTTCCTCCATATACAATGTATGGTTTAACCGTAATCAGATAGAACGGATCACTTGATGATGTTCTCATCGGAACATCTACTTTTACAGTGCTTTTATTAGTCTTTATTACTTTGTAAGGCTTATAAACTGTGCTTCTGGAATCGGTCGTCACTTTATTCAATATCACAAAATAACCCTTGTTCTTTGAACAGCCACCAAGTTTCACATTGTAATACAGCTTTATCCGGGAAGGATTTTTCGCATTCTCCACATATGTGTACTTGTACTGTGTCTTTGGGACGGTCGCAGCTACTATATTCTGGGATGCAGGACCAATCAGAATTCCCCTTGAATCCGGAGAAGTCCATCTACTTTTATAAGCCGCTATCCTGAACATATAACCAGTCCCCGGTTTCAATTTTTCAACCATAAAGTACACTTTTCTAGTTTTTCTATCATAGTTGTCGCCTTCATCAACGAGGATCTTTATCCATTTCTTACTTTTCGCATCATACCTGTAAATGCAATATCCATCGGCTCCCGAAACCGGAGCACAGCCTATCTCTACATAATCTGTTCCAGTCCGCACCGCTGTATAATTCCCTGTTTTTTCAGTCTTGCCGCTGACGACTCCAGCGACCTTTGCAGGTGTTGTTCTCTCCACAAATCCGTCTGACTTTGCCAGCATTATTTCTTTGCCATTCTTAACTGCATATGCTTTCAGGTAAAATCTGTATTCGCTTCCCTGCTTTCTGTTTTTTATTGTGATAGTTGTTGTTTTGCTTGTTCCTACCACCTTATATTTTTCACTGCGAGGATAATCGAGATCGTGATCCGTTCCATACAATTTATACACGGTTGCTCCTTTAACCACAGGAAACGTCAACGTTATACTGTTAGACGTCCTCTTGCTTTTTATCTCAGAAATTTTCGCAGGCACTATTTTGAATTTCTCCGTACTGGTACCCTTAAATCTGCTGCTTCCAGTATATTTTACCTTCAATGTGGCTGTTCCGGGATAAATATTATTTGCATATGAATAAGTGTATTCTTTATTAGGATCTACAATCACACCTTTTTCAGTTATATTCCCGATAACCTTGAATGACGGCTTCTTCGCAGTTCCATCATACACAAATGTTCTCCTGCTCAGTCTTATCTGAGTATAATCCGCGCTGTATGGCTTCGTGCGGACTGCTGCCACCGACGACTTTGCTACATCAACATATTTCCCTGATGCAAGCTTACGCTGCCCCTTCACATAATATCTATACACGGTATTTGGGGTAAGTTTTGCAAAATCCATAGCATTGCCTCCACTAATACAAGTCCGGACCGCCTGCCATTTGCCATTTTTATATTGCATGACCACGTATCTGTCCAAGGTTGCATACAAATAGTCCCATTCTATTATCAGCGATGTCTCATCTACATATGTAGATCTAAGATTGTCTATATGCTCCTGGGTTATCTTAAAAGTCTTTTCTGCACTTCCCTTGTAACGGCCGATATATGTTATATGTATTTTGGCTGTTCCAGGATAAATGTTGTTCGTATAAGAAGCCGTATAGTCGACATCCTCAGTTAGATAATGCCCTGAGGGATCCTTGATACGTAGCCACAGATTCACCTCTTCACCATTGTAAGGAATTGACTCATTCACAAGGCTCACCTTAAACTTGCTGGCATCAATTCTGCCATCTCCCGGTGTGGCTGTCTCCACCGAAACCGACTGCATGTCAGTCTCCGCATATACAACACTGCCATCGCCCAGTCCTGCATTACTACACAGGATCATAACAACCGACAAAACAAGTGCCAGCATTCTTGTAATTGAATTTCTCATAACCATCTCTCCTCTCTACCTTTTACGCATTACTTAGTCATATTAAACGCAGCATTATAGATAACAACGCATTCGTATATGTACAAATTATACAACTTATTTAAGGGAAAATACACAATTAGTTCTTATCCAACACAAAAAAACTACCAGGATACACACCCGCATATCCTGGCAGTTCATCAATATTTTAAATCATTTAATTTACATTGCCTTCTTGTATATCTCAGCAATCTCCTCCTGTGTAAATACCACAGGGTTGTTGGCTATGCTGGCCGCTGAAACCTTCATACAGTTCTCAGCCATCCAAGGAATATCCTTCTCCTCAATTCCGAGGTCTGAAAGCTTGACATTCAGATCAAGATTCTTCAGAAGAGTTCTGATCTTCGGTGCCAGATCATCCGCTGTGATACCACCAAATATTCTGGCGATCTTCGCAAACTTGAAGTGATCTCCTTTGTAGGATGCCTCGATGATAACAGGTGTCAGAGCTGCAAGTCCCTTGCCGTGAACTATGTCCTTAAGTCCGCTGGCTGGATGCTCCATTCCGTGAGCCAGTGTAACGCCGGCTGTGTTGATGACCATACCACCTATGGTGCTGGCCAGTGTTATCTTCTCCCAGCTCTCCTGGGTTCCTCTGCCCTTATATACATCCACAAGATTGTGGGCGATAAGATCAATCGCATACAGTGCAAGCGCATCTGTAAATGGCTGCGAGATCTTTGATGTGTATGCCTCCATGCAGTGGCACAGTGCATCAAATCCAACTGCTGCAAGCACATGCTTTGGCATAGTCTTCATGCAGTCCGGATCCACGATGGATACCTTTGCCACGATGGCATTGCATCTGAGTGACTTCTTGTCGCCATTTTCCGGATTGGTGAGAACCGCAAATCCATTTCCCTCTGAACCTGTTCCGCAGGTTGTAGGAATAAGTACAAGTGGAAGTGCCGTATCGCTGACCTTTCTGCCAAATATGTAATCGTTGATGTCTCCATCATTGAGTGCCAGGAACGCAATAGCCTTTGCACAGTCCATGATGCTTCCACCGCCTATGGCAACGACCACATCACAGCCATTTGCCTTGGCAAATTCTGCACCTTCCATAGCTGTTGTAGTGAGCGGATTCTGTGCAACCTTATCAAACAATGCAGTCTCAAGGCCTGCTGCTTTCAGACTGTCATTTACCTTGTCATACAAGCCTGACTTCTTTGCACTGCTGCGGCCTGTGACAATAAGTGCTTTCTTACCATACGGCTTAGTGAGCTCACCGGTCTGAGCAACTTTTCCGGTACCAAATGCAATATTTACAGGGAGATTGTAGTTGAAGGCAATAGGCTGAACAAATTTTGTCTCATCCTCCTCAGCCATAACAAGCTCGATTGCTGCCTTGACTTCTTCCTCTCTGTTCTCTTCCTCATCTACAATCTCATCATCAATGAGGACATCGACATGTGAAGCGAATTTTTCTTTATATTTAAGCTTACATATTATGAAGAATACCACACCAAGAAGTGACCAGCCACCTGCCATAGCCCATTCCTGCCATACAAGTGCACTTCCTGAATTTGGAACTATGTACATCACAACCATAAAACCAGACATGAGAACTGCCAGCACACCAACGATCTTATAATGTTTAACCCTATATGGTCTCTTCATATCCGGTGCCTTCTTCCTGAGTATCAGGAATGAAAGGGATACCATGCAATATGCAAGACAGCATCCAAAGTTACCTGCGTCAACTATCCATACCAGCATCTTACGGCCTGCAAGAGGAGCAAGAACTGAGAGGAAACCGATGAGGTAAAGTGCATTTACAGGTGTCTTGTGCTTCTTGTGAAGCTTTGCAAATGTCTTCGGGATCATGTATGACTCTGCCATGGAGTACATCGCACGGCTTCCTCCGATGAGGAATGAGTTCCAGCTGGTAACGATACCGCACATACCTCCTACAATAAGAACCTTCGACATAATACTGCTGTTGAATGCCTTTGCCATGGCATCCGCTGTAACAAGACCTGATCCATCCATGGATGCAGCTATCTCAGATGAATTCATGACATAACCTACACCTATGATGATAAGTGCATAGAATGCAACCGCAAGAACAATTGAGAGTATCATGATCTTACCGATCTTCTTGAGAGGTACATTGATCTCCTCTGCAGCCTGTGGGATTACGTCAAATCCAATGAAGAAGAATGGTGTGGTAACAGCAACTCTGAGGATAGTCTTAAATATCTCTCCTGTGGAGTCTCCGTTGAACACCTGTCCGTCAAGGTTTGAAGCATCTCCTGTCACAACTGATGCAACTATGAGGAGAATACCAACACCGCCGATCACAACTGTAAGTATGGTCTGCAGAAGTGCTGCTGTCTTCGCGCCCTTTATATTGATATATGTTATAAATATCGCAACTATTATTGCAACCGCAAGCCACGATGCATAGATATCAAAACCTGCCACCGTGTACAGATATCCCTGAAGGAACTTTGGATATATATAAGTGATGATGGTTGGAAGTGCACACGCCTCGAAACAAACAACACTGACATATCCAAGTACGATAGCCCATGTACATATGTAAGAACCTATAGGGCCCATAGCCTTATAGCTGAACACATGCTCGCCGCCGCACTGAGGCATGGCTGCTGTAAGCTCTGCATAAGTGAGTCCAACGAAGAATACCATCACACCGCCAAGTGCAAATCCGATGGCCGCTCCTATTACTCCACCTCTTGTGATCCAGTCGCCTGAGGATACTACCCAGCCCCAGCCGATCATGGCTCCAAAGGCTATCACCAGTATGTCCCAGGCAGAAAATACTTTATCAAATTCTGATTTTTTTCCTGCCATAATATCATCCTTTCTAATACATCCAAGCACACCATCCGCAGCTTTGTTAAAATGTTAAAAAAATGGCGTCAGAAATCACACTTTCCGTGTTCATCTGACGCCATTGTCATTTCCTATATTCGCGATGTAGTTGGAATTTCATATATCTCTTAATTCACAATTTCTTTTTGCTTAATCCTCAAATCTCAGATCTATCATCTGAAGTATGTACTTTGCAGTTTTCTCAAGGCCAAGTACACTGGAGTCTATCATCATGTCTCGCATGCTGCAGTCTCTCATATCTCCGCCTGTCATGTAGTTATATCTGGAACTGAGCATTCCATCGTTGTACTTGACAAGCTCAGCCGCCTTGTCATGATCAAGCCCCTTCTTCTCCATGACATACTGTATCCTCTTTTCTGTAGGTGCATATATGAATACATTCAGACAGTCATCTCTGTCCTTGAGTATATAATTGCTGCACCGTCCTATGATGATACAGGAAGATTTCTCTGCAAATTTATTGATAACCTCAAACTGCTTATAAATAACCCTGTTTGTAAGGTTTGCATATCTCGGTCCAAAGCTTGTATCAAATTCATACTTGACTGTCTCGCCCTGATCCGCCTTCTTGACAAGATCTCTGTCAACGCCAATCTCCTCAACGACCTTATCTATCAGATCTCTGTCGTAATACTCAACTCCCAGAGATTTCGCTACCATCTTGCCAATCTCTATTCCACCGCTGCCGTATTCACATCCAACGGTCACAACAAAATGTTTCATCTACATCGCTCCTTCCAGGGGCTTCGCGTTTCCCCTATTTACTTAATTCTGCCACTGCATCTGTGATGATCTCAACAGCCTTATCACACTGCTCTTCGTTCACGATAAGTGGTGGGATCATACGGATTATATGAGCTCCGATGGCTGTGATCAGAAGCTTTCTGTCAAGACATCCATGCTTTACATCCACGCCGCCGATCGTATCATCAAACTCAACACCAACCAGGAGTCCCTGATGTCTTACTTCCTTTACATGTGGAATCTTCTCAAGCTTTGCTGCGAAGTAATCTCCCATCTTCTTTGCATTTCCTGCAAGATCTCTGTCAAGCAGCTCATTTACCTCTGCAAGTGCTGCTGCGCATGATACAGGATGTCCACCAAATGTTGTTCCATGTGAACCAGGTGTAAATGCCTTTGCAACCTCTTCTGTTGCACATATAGCTCCAATTGGCATTCCGCCGCCGAGAGCCTTTGCCATGGATACGATATCCGGCTTGATTCCGTAATTCATGTATGACATGATATTTCCTGTTCTGCACCAGCCTGTCTGAACCTCATCTATAAGGAGAAGCATATCGTTCTCGTCACAGAACTCTCTGAGCCCCTTCATGAATTCCATCGTTGCAGGATGTACACCGCCCTCGCCCTGTACAGGCTCAACCATGATCGCTATAGTGTTCTCTGTACATGCATCCTTGAATGCCTGAAGGTCATTGTACGGTGCATATGAGAAGCCGTATGTCATAGGACCAAATCCTACCTGACAGCCATTTCCCGGCTGACCTGTTGCTGACATGGCACCGAATGTTCTTCCATGGAAGCCCTGCTTTGCAGTTACGATATGGTAACGGTTTGGACCATACTTCTCAATACCATACTTACGGGCCATCTTGATCATAGCCTCATTGGCCTCTGTTCCTGAGTTCTGGAAGAATATCTTGTCCATTCCAATAGTCGTACAAACCTTCTCAGCGAGCAGTGCCTGTGGAATTGTGTAAGGATAGTTGAATGTGTGCATGATGTCACCGACCTGATCCTTGACTGCCTCAACAACCTTCTCATTGCAGTTACCTGCACTGTTTACAGCGATTCCGGCATAGAAATCAAGATATCCGTTGCCATTCTCATCATATATGTACATATCCTTTGCTGTCTCAGCGAGGAAATCGAAACGCTCATATGTCTCGATCATGTACTTGTCTACCTTGTCCTTGATGTCCTGAAATGTTAATCCTGTGTCTTTTAATTTCATAATCCTTACCTCCACTACATTTGTAAAATTAGAAGAATCATGGTGCCGGATCGTTTTTGTCCCCAAGCATCAAAAAAGGCAAAGGAGACAGTGGACGAATGTTCGTCCAGGCTCCTTTGCCTTGAATTCTTGTTCTTTATATTTGACATACTTAAGATACCACTCAATATAATACATGTCAACACCTTTTCTTAATTTTCTTAAGATCGGCTTATTGTCTGGCTTTGTTTATATAATGGATTACTTTTGAACGTTATTTTATTGAACATATTGTACAATATATCGAACAAGGTGTAATTCTTTGCAGTTGTCTTTTATGTGCAATATTTTGCACTTAATACCACTCATGTTTTCATGTTAGTGATAGTCCAGGAATACACATATACAGCTCACCTTTTCATTTCCATCGTTGCTGTACACATGAACCTTGTCGGTCTCGAACCTGTATATCTGGTTCTTGCCGACCTTCTGTTTTGTATCACCTGCCTCAACAGTCAGTACACCCTCTGTAACCGACAGGTATTCTCTTGTCTTCTCCCCATGGGAGCCGCTGACATATGCACCTCCCGGCTCAATGTCTATACGATATATCTCCACCTCATGGCTGTCCTCATATGGAAAACACGTCCACACCTTATACTGTCCCTTTGCCTCCTTGAT
>CAKQQK010000014.1:0-41839 GCA_934270935.1 uncultured Coprococcus sp.
TTCTTATAACAATGA
This sequence comes from uncultured Coprococcus sp., assembly GCA_934270935.1. Taxonomy (GTDB): domain Bacteria; phylum Bacillota; class Clostridia; order Lachnospirales; family Lachnospiraceae; genus Coprococcus. The sequence continues at coordinate 16 of CAKQQK010000014.1, forward strand.
CAATTTCGTTATGAATGGCGATAAAGTTGCAAAGGAGACAAATCACGCCGGAGGAATTCTCGGCGGAATGAGCGACGGTTCAGACATTCTGATAAAAGCACATTTTAAGCCTACGCCTTCAATCGCTTCCACCCAGAAAACAGTAAACAAATCTAGGGAGAACATTGAAGTATCGATCCGAGGCCGCCACGATCCGATCATTGGTCCACGTGCCGTGGTTGTCGTAGAATCCATGACCGCACTTACCATTCTTGATCTTCTGTTTGAAAACATGTCATCACGAATGGACAGAATAATTGACTTTTACAATATGTAAAATATTCAATCCATTTAAACAGAAAATCTAAGAATTGTAGAATTTCTAAACTAAAATACAGGAAAGCGCAAAAATTCAGAAAATCCTAATATAAATATAGAAAAACAGAAGATTCAGCCATTACGCTAAATCTTCTGTTTTTTCTTTAGATATCTTTTTTCTGACCTTTAAGATCTACTCCTCGGTCTTCTTTGGCTTATTGATAATGTAAAGCCCAATTCCAACTATAACACCACCGCCAATGATATTGCCAATCGTTACAGGGAGCAGGTTTGAACCAAAGAAACTTCCTACTGTAAGCTGATCATGTATCTGCTGCGCTGTGTAACCATAAAGCTCACACGCCTTATCAACATATCTGCTGTTTGATGCAGCCATAATTCCGGCCGGAATATAATACATATTTGCAACACAATGCTCAAATCCTGATATAACAAACACCATAATCGGAAAAAAACAAGCAAAAAGTTTACCGATAACATCCTTCGCCGCCGAAGCCATAAGAACCGCAACACATACAAGTACATTACACATGATTCCCGATACGAGAGCATTGCCAAACTCCAGCCCAGTCTTACCCATGGCTACTTTTATAGTATAAGCTCCAAGTTCTCCTGCAGAATTGTCAAACTGTCCGCTTCCGTATATCAAGGCAGCCGTTACAACTGAACCAAGCATGTTGCTGAAATATACAACAACCCAGTTCTTTAACATCTGGATAAGTTTTATTCTTCCATCAATCACTGCCGAGATCATCATACAGTTTCCTGTGAACAGCTCTGCACCTATAAGTGACAGCATCATGAGTCCCACAGGGAATACGCATCCCGCAAGAGTCTTTGCAAGTCCCAAATTGCTGACCGTATGAACCGCCAGATTCGATCCTTCTGCACCTATAGCTATGAACATTCCAGCAAAAAAACCCATAAGAATCATCTTGTATAGTTTCAGATTCGCCTTGGCAACTCCCGCCTTCAGATTATTCTCAATTATCTGCGCCGGCAAAAAATAATTGTTTTCCATGATTAAATTGTCTCCTTAGTATCTTTTATAGTCAGGCTCTTGGATAAGCTTTGGTATACTCTTCCTTGAGCTTGCTCTGCTTATTCGTGAGATATATCTGAGTTGTGGAAATATCCACATGTCCCAACATCTCCTGAACAGATTTGATATCTGCACCATTCCCAAGCATATGTGAAGCAAATGAATGCCTTATCATATGTGGTGTTATATCCTTATCTATTCCCGCTTCTGCGGCATAATATTTGATGATTTTCCAGAAGCCCTGTCGCGTCATAGGTGCTCCCTTGCAGTTGAAGAACAAATAATCGCTTCCGCCGCTCATATCATCTCTGACTTCAGTTATATACCTGCTGAGGGCTCTCTGTGCAATCTCAGCAACAGGCACAGTTCTAACACGATCTCCATCATGACACTCTATAAATCCAAGCTTTATATTCACATCCGTAAGCTTAAGGGTCACGAGTTCTGTCACCCTGATTCCTGTGGCATAGAGAAGCTCAAGCATAGCCTTATCTCTTATCCCCTTAGGAGTCTTTATGGTAGGCTGATCAAGAAGTCTGTTCACCTCTTCAACGGAAAGTATCTCAGGTGCCTTCTTCACGATCTTCGGAGGTTTTATCCCCTCTGACGGATCACTGTCAACCATCTTCTCTCTCAGAAGATATGCATAAAATGACTTTATAGACGCAATGTTTCTGGATACCGTAGCCATAGACATTCCCTTTTTCTCAAGGTCAAGAACATACGAAGTTATGTATGTCTCATTGATATCCTCAAGCCGGACTATCCCCTTCTCCTGAAAATACTTTACAAATTTGCACAGATCTCTCCTGTATGACGCAACTGTATTCTCACTTGATTTTTTTACATTTTTTAAATATTCAACGTATCTGTCTATGTACTGCTCCACTTAATTTATCCCCTTAGTTATGTAGACTAAACTCAATTATAAATAGAAATGTAAAGAAAATCAAACACTATTTTAACAAGTAAAATCAAGCATTTGCGGCTTTCAGCAAAAAAATACCAAATGCGGTATCACTTCAAATTATGTATACCAGATATTGACATAATTATTTTCAAATTTATTTCACATTTTTTAATTCAAGCCTATTTTTACTTGTTTCGAATTATGTGGAACACTGTTTTTCGCTTTATCTCAGCGAATTAATGTACGCATATACAGCTATTATAGTCTTTGAATCCACTATTCTCCCATCACATATCATACGCTCTGCTTCTTCGGCATCGAAGATTTCCGATTCGATGTTCTCATCCGCATCCTGAGACATATGACCACTTTTAAGATCATGCCCAATATAGATATATGTCTGTTCATTGCTTGTACCTATAGCAAGTACAGTACGTGTTACATACTCAAGCCTTCCAGATACATACCCCGTCTCTTCCTCCAGCTCCCTTGCTGCAGCAGCTTCAGGACTTTCACCGGCATCAATAAGCCCCGCCGGCACCTCATATGTTATGTCATCTATAGAATTTCTATATTGTTTCACAAGTATCAGCTTGCCATCAGCAGTCACAGGGAGCACGCACGCCCCGGCTCTGTGGTCAATATAATCATATACAACTTCTCTACCATCAGGCAGCTCCAGATGATCATTATATACATCAAACACATGGGCATTATAAGCAAGCTCCAATTTCTTTCTCACATATTTTTCCATAGCAGTTTCTCCTCATTTTGTATCACTAACTATATTGCCACACACAAAAATAGGGTTTGCAGACATATCTGCAAACCCCATCTTCTACTTTGCGTAATCTGTTACGCGTGACTCTCTAATAATATTAACCTTAATCTGTCCAGGATATTCAAGCTCGTCCTCGATCTGCTTTGCAATATCTCTGGCCAGCAATACCATATCAGAATCGCTTACATGCTCAGGAACAACCATCACACGAATTTCTCTACCTGCCTGAATAGCAAATGTCTTATCTACTCCCTTATGAGAATTAGCTATATCCTCTAACTTCTTAAGTCTAGTAGTATAAGTCTCTAAGGTCTCTCTTCTGGCGCCAGGCCTTGCAGCTGAAATCGTATCAGCAGCCTGTACAAGAAGTGCTATCAATGACTCCGGCTCAACATCGCCGTGATGTGACTCAACGGCATTGATAACAACTGCTGACTCTTTGTATTTTCTACAGAGATCAGCACCAATCTGAACGTGGGATCCCTCCATCTCATGATCTAAGGCTTTACCTATATCATGAAGAAGTCCGGCACGCTTTGCAACCTTAATGTCAACACCTATCTCTCCGGCCAACAAACCACACAACTGCGCTACTTCAACTGAATGCTTTAATGCATTCTGACCGTAGCTTGTTCTGAATTTTAACTTACCAAGAAGCCTTACCAATTCTGGATGAATTCCGTGAATTCCCACTTCAAGTGTAGCAGCTTCACCTTCCTCGCGCATCATGGTCTCTACTTCCTTCTGAGCCTTCTCAACCATCTCTTCGATTCTGGCTGGGTGAATTCGTCCATCAACGATAAGTTTCTCGAGTGCAATTCTCGCCACCTCACGTCTGACAGGATCAAAGCTTGATAAAATAACCGCCTCTGGTGTATCATCGATTATCAGATCTACACCTGTAAGAGTCTCTAAGGTACGGATATTCCTACCCTCTCTACCAATTATTCTACCCTTCATCTCGTCGTTAGGTAACTGAACTAATGAAATCGTTGTCTCAGAAATGTGATCAACTGCACATCTCTGTATTGCGTTGACAACGTACTCTTTTGCCTTCTTGTTCGCTTCTTCTTTAGCTCTGGTTTCTAATTCCTTGACCATAACTGCTGTTTCATGCTTTACTTCATCTTCAACAGTTTTTAATAAGTATTCCTTTGCTTGTTCAGAGGTTAAACCTGAAATTCTTTCAAGTTCCTGTACGCGTTTCGCCTGTAACTCTTCAACCTTTGCCTTCTGCTTGTCAAGAGCGCTTTCCTTAGCTGATAAACTTGCCTCTTTCTTCTCAACTGCTTCAGTCTTCTTGTCAAGATTCTCCTCACGTGCAAGAATTCTTTTCTCCATACGAGAGAGTTCCCCACGTCTGTCCTTGACTTCTTTCTCAAGCTCATTGCGTGTCTTCAATGAACCTTCTTTAGCCTCAAGCAATATCTCGCGCTTCTTAGCTTCGGCGGTCTTCTGAGCCTCATCGATAATCTCCCTTGCCTGTGACTCTGCTCTTCCTATCTTGGTCTCAACTATGTTCTTTCGATATGCAATAGCTATAAACCATGTAGCAACGAGTAGCACAATCACAACAGCAATGGCTATCGCCCATACTATTGGTGAATCCACAGGAGCACCTCCTTATTAAGTTTTCATTGTACAAGAATACAACTATTTAAGTTTAATATTTTTGATGTATTATGTCAAGTCAATTATCCCGAAATGAGCAGTCTTTTTTGACATCAGTACAATAACTCATTCATCTGCATCGCTTATCAAATCCCGCATACATTCAGCTACTTTTCTGTGGTTAAACCCCTTGCCAGACATATATGCAAGAACCTTTTGTCTCCTGTCTTTAAGATCAGCGACCGAATATCTCCTATGCAATATTCTTTTTATGGTATCCATCTCATCCGGCATATCAGCCTCAGCGAATGCCTGTTCTATTATATCCTGTGAAATATGCTTCATAGCCAGTTCATAACTTATGACTCTATGCCCTTTTTTCGCAGCATGCCTGCGTATATATCCGCCCGCATACCTAAGATCATCAACGTATCCGTATGATCTAAGTTTCTCCAATGTTAAATCTATAATTTCTTCATCATAATACAGATCACTAAGTTTTTGTCTGATATCGTACTCACATTTATCTGAAAACTTTATGGAATTGACAGCCTTATTCAAAGCTCTCTTATAAAGATATTCCTGTCTGAACTGCGCAAGTGCAAGGTCATCTATATCTTCGCCAATCTTCAGATGAAGCCTTCTGATATCAGAAGAATATACCGAAGCATACGGCTCATAATCTATATACAGGCAATACCTCTTGTCATCTATCTTTCTGATATCAGTAACCAGCATTTCTCTTCTCCGTTCTTAATACGGATGCCAATCATGTGTCACAGCAAACATCCGTCTGTATATCTGTTACTCCTCGCCATCCGACACATTACTGTCTGCCGCCGCCGAATCGCCGGCAACGCCGAGAACCTCTCTGACTTTATGTTCAATCTCCGAGCAGACAGCCTCATTATTCTCCAGATACATCTTGGCATTCTCTCGTCCCTGTCCGATCTTGTCTCCATTGTACGCATACCACGCCCCTGACTTATCCACGATATTGTTTGCAACAGCAAGGTCAAGGATATCTCCTACCTTGGATATTCCTTTACCAAACACAATATCGAACTCAGCTTCTTTGAAAGGAGGTGCTACTTTATTCTTCACGATCTTGACTCTTGTTCTGTTACCAACTATCTCGCCACCCTGTCTGAGAGTATCTATACGTCTCACGTCAAGTCGTACAGATGCGTAAAACTTGAGGGCACGTCCACCTGTAGTTACTTCTGGATTGCCAAACACAACTCCCACCTTCTCTCGGAGCTGATTGATAAATATAACCACACAGTTTGTCTTGCTCACAACTGCTGTAAGCTTTCTAAGTGCCTGGGACATAAGTCTTGCATGAAGTCCCATATGTGAGTCTCCCATCTCACCATCTATCTCCGCCTTAGGAACAAGCGCTGCAACAGAGTCAACAATAACAACGTCCACTGCACCCGATCTAACCATAGTCTCTGTTATCTCAAGTGCCTGTTCACCACAGTCAGGCTGAGATATGTACAAGTTGTCTATATCAACACCTATATTCTTAGCATAAGCAGGATCAAGTGCATGCTCCGCATCGATAAATCCTGCTATACCGCCTCTCTTCTGTATCTCCGCAACAATATGAAGAGCCACCGTAGTCTTACCACTTGACTCAGGTCCAAACACCTCTATGATTCTTCCTCTTGGAACACCACCGAGTCCAAGTGCTATATCAAGACTAAGTGATCCTGTTGGAATGACGTCGATATTCATATTGGCATTGGAATCGCCAAGCTTCATAACTGATCCCTTACCATACTGCTTCTCTATCTGTGCTATCGCAGCATCAAGTGCCTTCTTTTTATCATCATTATTAACGTTAGCTGAATTGTTCGCCATATTCCGTTCCTCCTAAACATATGTTCGATTCTGTTAATATACTATATAAAATTCCTGTTTTTGTCAACTACTATTTGTACATCCCAGGTAATTATGATTCTACTACCTGTTGTGCACTTTTTTTGCACCACAAAGAATACTTCTCTTATTGTCATCACCATGGGATATTGCCAAATACGGCCTGAAAATTCTGATCTTCTTATTCAGATTACATATCAAGATTTGCTTAACTGCGTAATATTATAACATACTTTACACCATTTTATTATTAAGATACAATAAACTTTATGAATGGAAACATATCTGTATGAATAATACTACTTCTTATATACAGCTGCACTTATCCAATCATTTTTCAGTAAGCATCATCGATCAGGAGGACTTTATGAGCACCATAGGAATAGTTTGCGAATACAATCCTTTTCACAAAGGACACGAATATCAGATAGAACAGGCAAAGGCTGTAACTAATGCCGACCACGTTGTATGTTTCATGAGCGGCGACTTTCTACAGCGCGGAGTACCAGCCCTTGCAGACAAATATACGAGAGCTGAGATCGCACTCAGATGTGGTGTCGATGTAGTATTTGAAATACCATTTGTATATGCAACATCAAGCGCAAGGGATTACGCATTTGCTGCAGTTACCATGATGAACCTGCTGCAGGATATTGATTATATAGCATTCGGTGCAGAGACCGAAGACCTGCAGCTTTTAAGTGATATAGCTGACATAACTGTGAACGAACCTTCTGATGTTTCTGACGAGATACAAAGACTTTCTGCATCCGGCATTTCATATGGTCTGGCAAGAGCTTCAGCTGTCTCAGCTTACCTCGCAAAAAACACAGTTGACAGAGATTCAAGAAAATCCAGAGGCTATACAGAGGAAGATATAAGCACTGTTATGTCCAGCCCAAACAATATACTTGCTATAGAGTATCTGGCAGCCATGTCTGCAACTAATTCAAAACTGAAACCCATACTTATAAAGCGCATATCATCTGCCTATGACAGCCTGTCTACCGAATATGACATCTGTTCGGCTTCAGCTATAAGGGAGTTGTTAAGAAACGGCAGTTTATCTTCACTTGAAAGGCATGTTCCCGAGCCGTGCTACCATATGCTCAAAGAAAGATACCAACATGTATTTCCTATATTTGAAGACTCCCTGTCATATCTATTAAATGCTTCAAGGCTTTTTTTGCACGCCAGAGGCGACATATCCGACATGGATGTAGATCTGGCAAATCGTCTGAACAAGCTAGATATCAATCTCACATTTACCGAGACATCCGCGATGCTCAAATGCCGCAATTACACATTGACCCACATTCAAAGGGGACTTCTCCATACGATCACACAATTACATGTATCCGACATGGATCATTTCAAGCAGGACGGATGGATCGTTTACATCAATATACTGGGACTGAAGAAGGAATCCAGCAGCATACTTGGAGCAATGAAAAGGAAATGCGAAGTTCCTCTGATCACAAAAAATTCTGAGATGAACCGTCAAAGCTCCCCTGCAGCACAGGCCATGTTCAGATATGATGTAAAAGCATACGATATATACAGGAATATTATCTACCAGACATACAAAGCAAATATTCCAGGCTACTACAAACGTTCGATCATACTCATCTAACTATTTGTCAAATCACTCATAAACGTGATCACAATGTCATACATTTGAGTATGAAGAATTATTTATGTATATCTGTTTTAATATCTGCAATAGTATTTTCATGCATAAATTCATCTCTGATAAAAGAAGGATGCACAGAGGGAATATACCTGTGGTACAACTCCATAGTTCCCATCCTTCTTCCTTTTATGCTGCTTACAGGGATCATCATCAATATTATCAGATCGATGCGAATCTCAAAGAATCTTGCCTTTGCGATTTCCATTGCCATAGGATTGCTGTGTGGTTTTCCAACCGGAACAATGATAATCACATTCTTCTTCGAAAGTAACATACTCTCCCGAAGAGATGCACAGCTTCTTCTCCCTCTTTGCAACAACGCAAGTCCTATGTTTATTATAGGGTATGTCCACTCCATGTTTATCACAGAAACACTTCCCATTCACACACTGATCGCACTCATATACCTGCCACAGATTGCATGTACCGCCATACTGTTTTACGCCAGCTATATACACCGAAATTACAGCTCACACATACAGGCAGAGACAGTCACACACAGCATGCAGATACGCGGTGTCAATGAGAACTGCAAACTCTGCTCCCAAAACGAGGCAGCCGCTACAATCAGCGAAAATGCCACTACACCTAAGCAGACAGACGACCAGTCTATGATGATCAGATGCATAACAAATATCACTGTAATAGGAATCTATATTTCCATATTCTCTATCATATCTGCCATCATATGCAGATATATCCCAGGGATAACAGCCCATATAGTCACCTCTTTTCTGGAGATCAGCAACGGCATACAGGATATATCAGCCTTAAACACGCCTGCAAACATAAAGACAGCCCTCACGATCTCACTCACATCGTTTGGAGGATTGTCTGCAATCTTCCAAAGTCACGATATGATAAAATCATCCGGGCTGTCTTTTATAAAATATATACTTTGCAAATCTGTCTTTGGTATAATATGTTACATCACATCATATGCATACATGGCATGACATTATGATACAACGGGTAAAAAGAGTTAGTCATCGAGGAATTCGTCGTCATCGTCTTCTTCTTCATCCTCATCATCATAATCATAGTAATCGCCATCCTCGTCCTCATCATCGTAGCCGCCTTTATCATCGGATGTATACTCTGTCTTACCATATACATTGTAATCATCCTGACTGTCAAATGCGGAATCACCAACAGGCTGCTGAGATGTATCTGGAACACCGTTGATCTGAGCAAGACTAGAATCAAGTTCTGCCATATTGTCAGCAACACGTGATGCATTGTCCTCAAGTGACTTTATAAGATTCTCATAGTTGGCTCTCTCTGCCTGAAGTGTCGCATTGATATACTGACTGATCTCCGAGAGCTTATCTTTTGAATAATACATCGAACCAGCCCTAACTTCCTTAGCGTCAGCATTCGCCTCTGCAATAATCTGTTCAGCCTGACTTCTGGCCATATCAGTAATCTCATTCGCCCTTATATTAGCAAGCTCCACAATCTGACTCTGGTCAACAAGTCTGTTTGCCTCTGCAACTGACTCGGTGATGATAGAATCAGCTCTGGCTCTGGCATCTGCAAGGATAGCCTCCTTGTTTCTCATGATCTTCTTACATCTCTCTATCTCATTCGGAAGCTTAAGCTTAAGCTCACCAACCATCTGCTCCAAATCCTCTTTCGGTACTATGATCTTGCTGGATGACAATGGCTGATACTTACAATTGTCTATAAATATCTCGATCTCACTGATCATCTCTTCAATACCTTTTCTTGCCATGTTCTTCTCCTCCTAATTATCTATCACAATTGGTCAAATAAAACTGTTATCTTTTTATAGAAAACCTCTCACGGAGTATATCGCAGATCTGTTCAGGAACAAACTCCTTGACATCCACTCCAAAACTTGCATATTCCTTTACAACACTTGAACTGAGATACGAATACTGTATATTCGTCGCAAGGAATACCGTATCTATGTCAGGTGCAACTTTTCTGTTACTCTGTGCTATCTGAAGTTCATACTCAAAATCCGTAACAGCCCGAAGCCCTCTGACAATAACCTTTATATCGTTCTGTCTCGCATAATCCACAAGAAGCCCATCAAACTGGACCACTCTCACATTCGGGATATCCGAAACTACATTCTTTAACATATTAACACGTTCTTCTAAAGAAAACAATGGAGTTTTTGCAGTATTAATAAGAACTCCAACCACTAATTCATCGAACATGGCTGCCGCCCTTTTAATTATATCAAGATGCCCCAATGTAACCGGATCAAAACTTCCGGGGTAAATCGCTCTGCTCATATCTCTATCTCCTGCATATAAATGTATGTTTATTTGTCTTGTACCTCTTCACTTTATATACTTCAAACTCTGATCCGTCAAGGTAATCATACTCTGTATAAAGATCAGATTCCACAATTATAGTCGTGTCATCCCCGACAAGAACCGACCCCATAAGTCTTTCAAGTACAGCTTTTTCAAGTAATTTACCATATGGCGGATCCATAAATATTATATCATAGCTCTCACCCTGGCGTTCAAGTGTACTTATCGCAAGAACTGCATCAGAGGAAATGACCTGAGCTCTGTCTCTCAAATGTGTAAAATCCAGATTTTTATTTATACATTCCAGCGCTTTTCTGCCATTCTCCACAAATACAGCTTTTTCAGCACCTCTGCTGAGAGCCTCAATACCTATAGCTCCACTGCCACTGAAAAAATCCAAAAAACTACAACCTCTAATATATGGCGACAACATATTAAACAAAGTTTCCTTTATCCTGTCAGTAGTCGGTCTTGTGTCCAGCGAATCGATAGTCACAAGTTTCAGACTTCTTGCACTTCCTGCTATAACTCTCATATTCAATCTCCTATCCCGTATATCCTGCAAATGTCACATATAATCTGTTTTTATATATGAATCAGTTTCCTAGAACTTTATCTCTTACATATAGTCCTGTATCAGAAAGATCTGACTCACTGATGGATCCCGTCGCTGCCAAATCTGGCTTAAGCAGCGCTGACGTTTCATTCTTATTGCACAGACTCCACGAAGCATAACTGAGATTATTCTCGTTTATCAACTTGAACCATGCATCGGATGAATCATAATCTATGCCGCCATTTCCCGATGCATCACACAGACTGAACTCACTCACGAATACTGGAAGTCCTTTCTGTATCGCAGTCTCCACCTTACCACGTATATCATCTTTATGAGTTGCTGCATAAAAATGCACAGCATACATGATATTATCATATCCTTCAACCGGCGCGTCTGCAGCAATATCCACATCCTGACTCCAGTTAGGTGTACCGACAATGATGATGGCATCTTCTGCATTCTTCCTGATAACAGGTATGATCTGCTCTGCATACTTTTTTACGCTCTCCCACGTAGTACCACCATTTGGCTCATTGCAGATCTCATATATCACATTGCCATAGTCCGCATACTTTGCCGACATATCGTCAAAAAACTGCTCCGCATCATCTATATGAATGTTCGGATCACCGTCATTTAATATATGCCAGTCTATGATAACATACATTCCAAGTTCCGTGGCAGCAGAAACTCCACTGTCTACTATAGCCCTGATACTGTCTTTATCACCGCCGCTGCAATATCCATTTGAATCTCCTGTGTCTGTGTACATGGCAAGCCTTATAAGATTAGCCCCCCAATCGTCACGCACAGATGCAAATGCATCCTTATTCACGTATTCCGGAAACCATGTTATGCCATGAGTACTGACACCCTTAAGCTGATACTTATTTCCATCCTTGTCCACTATATCAGTGCCATTCACGGAAAGCTTACCATGATTGTCGTATGGTGTTCCAGTCTCTGTCACAACAGGTTTTGCCGCTTTAACTTCGGTATTATCTGCCTCTGTCACTGCTCCCGTATCTATCTTTTTGCTGCCTGTTGACTGTTCTTCCTTTGAACTGCCAACTGCCGGATCTCCAGTGTATTCTTTGCCATTTACATAGAGTATGTATTTTTCAACTGCGAGATCGTCCGATGAGATATTATAACCAACATTTATACTTCCATTTGCAGGTATCTCCTCATTGTACGAAGCCGGTGTTATGAGTATGGTATTTCCTGTCGTCTTCTGCTCACCATTCCATATCTGGTCTATAACCGGTTTTCCTTTGTATTCAATCTCCAGTTTCCAGCCTGAAGCACTGGCAGATGTATCATTATATATATTTATATTCTCAGTTGCGCAGGTCTTTCCATCAGCCTCCCATGTACTGTCATGTCCGATCTCCACGTAAAATTCCCTTTCTTCGTCAGTCTGTTCTGCTTTTTCACTTTCAGCTTTCTCATCCGCCGGCGTATCAGTTTTTTCTGCCTGCGTATCTCCTCCCGAAGCCGTAGTATCTGCCACCGACGCATCCTCAGATAATTTTTCGGTATCAGATCCACCATCGCCGTTCTTCCCAGAACCGCTTATCAAAAAATATCCCATCACAGCGATAACAACTACCAGCACGCCTATGATGATTCCCATAACAACTGTTTTCTTATTCTTCAATTCAGTATCCCCCTTATAATTTGTTTATTATATCACGCATCTTTGAAAGTGTCTCCCTGTCAACCTGACGATTTCCATATCTGACCGTCTTGTAGAGTTCATTCATCTCACTCACCTGTCCAAGATTACTGCTCTCGACATCATCTGCAAGCTCATCGCTGGTCCGGTAAACAGATAAATCTATATCATAGCGGTATTTCTCCATCTGGAATTTGTACGCTTTCCTAAAGCGTTCCTCCCTGCTCATAAATATCCGATGTGCTTTCTTTCTCTTTACAACTTTCTCTACATTCTGCTTTTTCTCACGGCTGTTCTCAATTATATCAGAACCGTAATTTCTTCTTTTCAGCAGCGCTCCAAATATCTTGATAAAGCTCCTCACAAACAGATACACAAATACGATTATGAGCGCGGCAAGCATAATACCTATCACCGCTTCAACTACAGGATTGCTCTCTGACGTCGTATTGCTTATGTAATCAGCAGGAGACTCCTGTTGCTGTCCATAACCTCCATCTCCCATGAACCTGGATATCAAGGCTCCCCAGATAAACAATAAAGCCGTGGCAACAAACCTCACAACTGCCACAAACATACGCAGAAAGCTGGCAAAGCCATCTCTCACGTCAAGCATTCCTGCAAGCAGCATCATTACAAGTATACCAATGATAATAGCAAATACGATCCGCGAATTAGACTTCACTATCCTGTTCACCGGGATCCCATCAACTTCTGTTGTACATGATATATATTTGCATATTCCATCTACATATATACTGATAAGTGTAAGGACTAAAAGACTCATGACAATTATGTACATAGACTTCTCCAGAACATTACTGCCAATAACTAGCCCAAACAGATAATACACAAAACACATAAGTACACTTATCCACGGAACTGAATCCATATAGTCTATCTTGCTGTTCTTCTTCATATATACAAGAGACTCAAACATCAGATGGAACACACATATTATCACTATAAAAGCTATGTCTAGAACCGTGACCGGCAGAAAAAATGACACACCGGCCATAGCCAGATGAAATATGCAGATTACAAGGCCATTTGGAGCAAATTCACGTATGATATATGATAGCGCAAAGCATGCCAGAACAGTTATAAGCTGCACAAAATAACTGTTTCCCTTATCGAACACAACAATAATAAAAAGCATACACGCCATAGCAAACACGGCTGAATAACAGCACCTAAGTATCCTTCTTATAATCTCAAGTTTATGCATCATCGAGGATCACCTCCATGTCATATATATACTTTCTTGAAAGTTTAGGCATGGCAATATCAAAATTAGGAGCTATCATATATACAGAAGCACCATTTTCCACTGCATAATCAAGTTTTATGAGAAGATCCTCCTTACAATACGACGAAACAACAATATACGTTATATCTGTGGATTTATTTCTGAGTATGCCGTCAACTATTTCGGAGAAATCACTTGTCTCATCGCAATTGATTCTTGCCAGGCATCTGTCAATATTCAACATATGTATATCCGATGCTCCAAACGGGACTTTCTCAGAATTGCCAGCGACAACATCCCTGCCATTCGTTTCGAGAGATACCGGAATATGATGCGATATGAAATACTCAGCGACACTTCCTGCAATCCTTATTGACAATTCCCTGATATACTCCTGCCTTATCATGCTCTCCGTATCCATACTGAGCATGATACAAATCTTCTGGTCAGCCGAGCGGTCATACATGTTCACAGCAAGCTCTCCAGCTCTTGCAGTGGCTTTCCAGTTTATCGCATTCATCGGATCACCGGTCATATATTCTCTGATACCCCGGAATGAATACCGGTCCTCAACTATACTCTTTCTCGCAATAAACTCTCCCATCAAAGTATCGCACACAGGCTCCATCACAGCATTTTCCACTCTGTCGGGCAGCACGTATATATGTGATGAGTCCGCAAGCTTCCTTGCATAACTGCCTGTCATAAAGAAATCCATAGCAGTTATATTCACACCTGATATATCATAATATCCTCTTTTGCTTGTGACAAACTCAAGCTTGCGAGTGATCTTCTGATGCCCCATGATTGAAAAGCCATCATTCCTGTGATAACAGTCAGTTACTTTTGCATTTTTATTGTCAGAAAAAGCAAACGTCCTTGATGTGTTAAATTTGATATGAAACGACGGAAGCGGCAATCCCTTATCATTGCACACGATCTCCGTCAGATGACCCGTATCCCCGATCGATACATGATCCTCGTCAAATTCTATGCTCACGTCGAGATGCTCACACCATCTCTTTCTATATACAGCCTGCTGAACAAAATATATAACAATACATACAGCTACGGCAATGATTATCTCCATAATATATCCCCATAAAATCAGGAGGTGTGCTGCCTGACCCTCCAATCCTCAACCGGAACTTCAATCTCTGAAACGATCTGTTCTATCATCTTTTTGCCATCACTTCTGATGCCAAAACCGCCCACAGCCGCGACTCTGTGTCCAAGGACATACGGCGCCAGATACTTGACATCATCAGGGGTCACATAATCCCTGCCCTTTATCCCGGCATAAGCCATAGCCATTCTCATAAGCATGAGCACGCCTCTCGTACCAACACCTGAAGTTATCTTTTTATCATTTCTGGTGGCCATAACAATATCAAGTATGTATCGTCTGACGCAGTCCTTTACATATACTTGTGATATAATATCTCTCATACCTGTTATATCTGAAGCGTCACACACAGGACTGAGCTGTATCCTCTCTCCCGATGCAAATCTGTCCATGATAAGCATCTCATTTTCATAACTTATCCCGCTCATCCCTATCTTCACGGAAAATCTGTCAAGCTGGGCTTCCGGAAGAGGATATGTACCTACTGATTCTATATTGTTCTGGGTGGCTATGACCATAAAAGGACTTTCAAGCTCATAACTCACACCATCGATCGTAACCTGCCGTTCTTCCATAGCCTCAAGAAGACTTGACTGCGTTCTTGGAGTAGCTCTGTTTATCTCATCAGCAAGAAGTATATTTGTAAACACAGGTCCTTTCACAAGCTGAAACTTTTCTTCTTTTTTGTTATATATATTTATACCCGTGATGTCGGACGGCATCAGATCAGGCGTAAACTGCACTCTTTTGAATTTACAGCTTATACTGTCTGCGATCGACCTTGCCATCATCGTCTTACCGGTTCCCGGTCTATCTTCAATCAACACATGACCATTGACAAGCATAGCAGCAAGAATAAGTTCTATAGTATTCTCATTTCCTACCATAACCTTTGATACATTACCTATGATCATATCCGCTGTCTTTTTTACATATGTAACATCCATTCACAAACCTCCATCACAAAACCGGCGAAAAATACCGTCTGCTATCTCCACTTTCATCATATGACGCTTCTATCTCATCGCCATATCTGCCGTAAACCTCCTGGGCAGCTTTCAGCATATCTGCGTGGTTATATATATCACCCACTTTGAACATGATGTCCCCGCTCTGCCTTATTCCAAAGAAATCGCCCGGGCCTCTCATCTTGAGATCCTCGCCGGCTATAAAGAAGCCGTCATTTGATTTTTCAAGAACTCCAAGCCTTTCCATCGTATCCTTGTCTTTCTTGCCGCTCATAAATATGCAATATGACTGCTTGGTTCCTCGCCCAACCCGACCCCTGAGCTGATGGAGCTGTGCCAGACCAAATCTCTCCGAATTCTCCACCATCATGACAGTAGCATTAGGATTATTGATGCCTACTTCTATGACTGTGGTTGATACAAGGATGTCTATCCCACCTCTGACAAACTCTTCCAATATGGAATTCTTTTCATCCGCCTTCATCTTACCATGAAGACACGTCACTGTAACATCTGCGTTGTAATCATTCTTCAAGGTGTTCCTGAGTTCCTCAGTATACTCCGTGACATTTGCCACATCATCAAGTACCTCACTGGCCTCGACCATAGGACATACTATATACACCTGATGTCCCTTTGACACCTCATTCACGATAAATGCCTGTGCCTTCTTCCTAAAACTCTCATCCACAACGCAGTTCTTTATAGGTATCCTTCCGGCAGGCAGCTCATCAATGACTGAAATATCAAGATCACCATACATGATGATCGCCAATGTTCTAGGTATAGGTGTTGCGCTCATAACAAGTGTGTGAGGGTGTCCGCCTTTCTCCGCAAGCTTCTCCCTCTGCTTTACTCCAAAACGGTGCTGTTCATCTGTTATGACCAGCCCAAGTCGGTTATAATCCACCTTATCCTGTATGAGGGCATGGGTTCCCACGATGACCATGACATCACCATTCTTTATGGATTGCTGCATCTCACGCTTCTCCCTGGCCGTCATCGAGCCTGTCAGCAGGCCAACCGAAATACCATACCTGACAAACCTCTCACTGAGTTCTTTGTAATGCTGTACAGCAAGCACCTCCGTAGGAGCCATGAGCACGCCCTGGTATCCACATGAGGCAGCTGCAAAAAGCCCAATCTCCGCCACTATAGTCTTGCCAGATCCAACATCACCCTGAACGAGCCTGTTCATCACGTGGTCTGATGCCATATCTGACAGCATGTCTCTCACCGCATTCATCTGCGCATCTGTCAACGTAAAGCTCAGGTCTTCTATAAACTTCCTCACATTATCATCGCACTTTATAACATTATCATTAACTACAAATGCATTGTCATCCTTTATACGGTGCAGATTGGCTATAAACGAATAGAACTCATCAAACGCAGCTCTTTTAACTGCACTCTTAAGCTGCTCCTCATTCATAGGAAAATGCATAGAAGTCACAGCCCTGCCAAGTTCCATTACGCCGTACTCATCACAGATTTTTTGAGGCAAATAATCGTGAAGCTGATCCACGACCGGCAGAGCACTCCTTACTGCCTTCTGTATGGTCTTGGATGTTATCCCTGCTGTAACTCCATATACCGGCTGCCACCTGTGAGTCATCTGTGAGTACGCTGACACAGTATAATATTCCGGCTGGGTCATCACCATCATGCCGTTCTTATACGACACGTCACCAACAAATACAAATTCCTGTCCTATATGAAAATAACTGCGCAAAAAAGGACAATTAAACCAAGTAAGCTTAATTGTCCCTGAGTAATCCTTTGCGTACACGATCACTATGGTGAGTCCATGTACTTTTCTGACTTCTGCTCTGCTGTTTATAACCGCTTTCACCGACTGCCGGCTTCCGGTCTGAAGATCACTGATGTCAACGGGATTCTCATAGGCAACATAATTTCTGGGGTAATATAGCAGCAGATCCTGAACCGTCTCTACTCCAAGCCTGGCGAAAACAGCTGCGGTTTTATCGCCAACCCCCTTTATCGTTTTTATGGAGTCCCTTAACACCATATGATCACCTCTCACAACCAGACATAAGTCTATTCAACTGAAACTATATAATAATATATCGGCTGACCGCCATAATAACACTGTACATCCACATCCGGATAAGCCTCTTCCACACGTGCTGCCAGTTTGTCAGCATCCTCCTGTGAAACATCCGCTCCATTATATATACTTATAACTTCCGAGTCATCATCCACACCATCTGCTATCAGGTCGAATGTAACCTGCTCAATATCATCTCCGACACTGACAAGTCCCTTGTCACCTATACCCATGATGTCGCCCTCTTTGATGGCTTTTCCATCTATAGATGTATCTCTCACCGAATATGTGACCTGACCACTCTTAACATTCTTCACTGCAGCTTTAATCGACGATTTATTCTCATCCACATCTGCTGTGCTGTCGAAAGCAATCATGGCACTGATTCCCTGTGGTGCATTCGCCGTAGGTATAACTATAATATTCTTATCCTCACACAGTGAAGCAGCCTGATTTGCCGCAAGTACGACATTCTTGTTGTTAGGAAGTATAAATATATTCTCTGCATTCACCTTATCTATGGCATTGAGCATATCCTCTGTACTTGGATTCATGGTCTGACCGCCTTCAATGATGTAATCCGCACCGAGTTCACCAAACAGCTTATTGAGGCCATCGCCCATAGAAACAGCAATAAATCCATATTTCTTCTTCGGTTCAACAGTTTCCTGCTTTCTGTGTTGTCTTTCCTCTTCCTGTCTTTCAGACTCATCTCTCTCTGACTGGCTCACTCTCTCATTGTGCTCTATCCTCATGTTGTCAATCTTCATATTTGTAAGGTAACCGAGAGTAAGTCCCTTCTCAAATGCCTGGCCAGGATGGTTTGTATGAACATGTATCTTAACTATATCATCAAGGGATACACACACTATGGAATCTCCTATGGATTCAAGGAAACTCTTCAGATCATCCTCCTCTGCTTCTCCGTACGGCTTCTCAAGATTGATGATAAATTCCGTACAATAACCAAACTTTATATCGGCCGTTGATATCTCATCATTGCCCGCTCCTGTGGTATTCTTCTTCACATTCACAGCGCCGGTACTTTTGCTGAGTTCAACAGTGACTCTGCCCATAAGACAGTCAACCGCTCCCTTGAGAACGACCATAAGTCCCTGTCCGCCTGAATCAACAACTCCTGCCTCCTTGAGTACCGGGAGCATCTCTGGAGTAGAATCAAGAACAGCATCTCCATATTCAATAACCTCATCGCAGAACTGGGCAAGTGACATATCTGCATCAGCACATTCCCTGGCCTTCGAGGCAACCCCCTTGGCAACCGTAAGGATAGTTCCCTCCTTAGGCTTCATAACTGCTTTATACGCAGTCTCAACAGCCTTCTGGAATGCATCTGCAATATCATGAACATCAATTGTCTTCTTGTCCTGTATCTTTTTGCTGAATCCCCTGAGTAACTGAGAAAGAATTACCCCTGAGTTACCCCTGGCGCCCCTGAGTGATCCCGTGGACATCGCCCTGGCTATGGATTTCATATCATCAGGAGAAGCCTCAACCTCTCTTACCGCCGAAAGTATCGTCAACGTCATGTTTGTTCCTGTATCTCCATCAGGCACAGGAAATACGTTCAGTTCGTTGATATATTCTTTGTTATTGTCAAGATTATTTGCACCGGCTATGAATGCCTTCTTCAGTGCAAGAGCATCGATCGTATTACTCACTTTCCATTTCCTCCAAAATTAATCCATCACCTTAACGTCTTCTACATACACGTTAATCTGGCTTACTTTAAATGAAGTGAAATCCTCCACTTTATATTTCACAGACTGCATAAGATTGTCTGTCACAGCCTTTATACTGACACCATAAGCAACAACAATGTGAAGTTCTATAACTATATCTCCATTCTCATCAAAACGAACATTCACACCCCTTGAGACATTGTCTCTGCGAAGCTGCTTTACTATTCCGTCCTTGACACTGACAATACCCATGCCAACGATTCCGAAACAATCAAGCGCTGTAAGTCCTGCAACTTGGGCAACAACGCTCTCATCTATACTTACTTTTCCATTGTCTCCTGTTATATATTCTTTCATGGTTTAACTCCTTTCTGTCGAGTTACAAACATAGTCTTTACTGATTATATCATAATTACGCAAAATTTCAAGAAAACCAGCTCGTCTACCATTGATTACCTCCATTCTATATTTTTTTGCAAAAATCAATTTTTTACTTGCATATAGAAAAATAATCTGCTATTATAAGTTTTGTTGTGAGTTTAGAAGGCAAGTTAGTTTATTCATTGAAGGAGGTGCTATTATGGCAAAATGTTCAATTTGTGATAAAGGTGCTCATTTCGGTATCAAAGTGAGCCACTCTCATAGAAGAGCAAACAAGATGTGGAAGTCAAACGTTAAGTCAGTTAAGGCTGTTGTTGATGGAACACCTAAGAAGATCTATGTTTGCACATCTTGCTTAAGATCTGGTAAGGTCGAGCGTGCATAGTATTTGCATAATATCACCGATTCAGTTCTGATATAAAGATAAGAGCGATGACCACTTATGTCATTGCTCTTATTTTTTTCTATCTACATGAGAAAATATATGACAACAGCAAAAGTATCACTATGATAAGAAATTCTATAAATCCACTGACAAAATACCCTATCACAACTCCCACCGCTGTAAAGAAGAATGCAATTCCCGTAAATTTACGCCAAATAAAAATCACCACCATAATGATTTATTACCATTATATGTGGTGATTTCATAATAATTACACGCTGTAAGTTCAAGTATTATAGTACAGATCAACTTAAACAAATCTACATATGCATGATCAACCTAAACAAGGATCTACCTAAGCAACGATCTACTCAAAAGTCTCAGTCTGAGCCATCTCATCTATAGCTTTGTCAACCTCTGTCTCCTCTTCTGTCTTGTCCTTTTTGAAAAGTCCAACAATCTTATCAACAACCTCAGGAGCCATATCTATGATCTTGGTTATCGCATCCTGATTCTTGAGATTGATAAGCCTTGTACTACCGTTCGCAATGACCAGCACAGCCGAAGGGCTCATCTTAGCTCCTATACCACCTGCAGCCTTATTGCCGTCCTGCTTGTTGAATGCACCGGCAGCCATTCCAAAGTTCACATCCACAAGAGGGATCAGTATAGTGTCACCCACATACACTGGCTCACCCACAACAGACTTTGATGATATGAATCCATCCATTCCCTTAAACATAGAACCAAGTGTTCCTTCAATATTCATATTTGCCATATCAGTTTCCTCCCGAAATCTTCTTAAAACGTGAAATTGTAATCTTTACATTCTTATTCCAAATCACCTTGAGCACATACCAGCCGATTGTAATCAGTCTTACACGCCCCTTCATGAACAGATCTCCTTCAAGTCTCTTCTCCATGAAATCCGGTGTCACATCTATGTGATCACAATACAACGGAAACAACACGCTCATATATCCGAGGTGCTGGCCTGTAGTGGCAGGATCACCCGTACCATACACAAGTTGTCCTTTTACTTTAGTCGGCTTCAAATGCTTTAAAACAGCAATGAGCTGAGCCTTTGCAACCCTAATAGCTTCCTTTGTTCTCACATTGTTTACAAGTTTAGTATAGCCATCTTTTTTCTTTTTCAGACTCTTTAATTTATCTGAAATTGACTTTGCTTTATCTGCAATCATACCGCAGACTGAATCAATTTTCCTGCCAATCCTTCTGAAGATACCCGGCTGATGTTCTTCAAACTCACTGTCACTCAACACAAAGTCTTCATCTTCGCTGTCTATAGAAGGATACTCTGTCAAAGCAGTATCTGTTTCACCAGCAGATTTCGTCTTCTCTGCTGCTTGATCTGTCCCAATAGCAGATTCTAACTCGTCTGATACAGAATCTGCCGGCTCAGCACACTCTTCTTTCTTCTCTATGCCAGCTACAGAATCCATATCATCGCCATCTGACGCACCATCCTCATCCGGCTCGTTTGATTCCTTTTGATTTTTTCCAGAGCCCCAAACTGTACCGCCGAACAGCCTCAGCCTGTAATCAAGTCCTTCTGTATCATACACTGCCTTAAAACACAGGACGAACCCCAGCCACCTCGCAGTGAATTTTGCAAATATATCATCATATTTCTTGACATATATCCTGTACCTTACCGGAGCTATCAAAACAAGAAGTACCAGCAGCACAGCCAGACCTATAACTGATAAAACAATTATCAGCAGTATCTTCAATATTAATAATAAAATATGCATTCTCCAGCCCCTTAGAATCTTGAACGTCTATCTAGGATGCAAAAAATCTCTTTACATCCACGCCGCCAGTCTTTCTGTATATGTCATCAACAATATCCCTGACAAGTGCCACCGCCTGCCCCCTTGTGGGTGCAGCTCCGACAATATGTATGGAATCCGACATATTCTGATATACTCCCTGCCTAAACTCATTCAGTTCATATATCTCCAGAATTCCATCACCAAACAAAGGCAGAGTGATGACGAATATTCCCGGAACATATTTTACCTTATTGAATCTTCGGATACCTCTGACCATCCTGATGATCCGGCGGTCCCTGGCTCTTCCTACATAGAACTTGTCATCAATGACCATATCTATCACCTAGTCTATTCTTCCATCATCTGTTTTATAACTATATAATCTGCCAGCAGCTCACTCTTCTCCCTGCACCTTGTGAGAGATCCGGTCACATACTCCTTGATCTCATCCGTAGTGTTGAAAAATACCGGAATATTTGAAAGTATCTTAGCCATAACCGCTCTGTTTACTGTCATAGTATTCTCGTCAAACAATTCAGCAAATTCACCCACAAGCTTTTCCTTACATGCAGCCAGGTAGTCACTGTCCACTGTGAGTGCTCCGGCCACCGCAATATTATCAATATCCACAAACATACTTCCCGAGAGAAGCTTATCTATAGTCTCAAGATCTCTGTATGTCTTCTCAAGCTCACATCTGGCTATATCCTCAGCAAATCCTGTGGTTATATCATACACAGCAGACTCAAGCATAACTTTATGCTCACCGGCCTGCTCCTGCTCACCCACTATCTCATCGAGCATGGCGTACACGCTCTCTATCTCATCTCCAGAAGCAGCAACAGCCTTGCCTATGAGTGACATGGCCTTCTGGCAGCTCTCAGATACACTGCTTTTTGCTGAAACTGCAAGCATCATGACATACAGGTCATTGACCAGCTCTATGATGAGCATGTACTCAGTCACAACTGAATTCAGGAACTCTGCACTTCTGTCAAGGACTCCTGCGAGCTTGCTGTAAGCGGCATAATCCATATCTGTATAATTGCCATTTTTTAAGGTCTCTAGAGCATTGTAGAGATCAGGATACTCTGTCTCAAATCCATACGGACGTCTTATAAGTGCTGTGCTCTCCACCATCTCCATAAACTGATCCAGGGACTCCTTCTCCACTCCGTTATAGATATCAAGTGTATCACCCAGGATATCATAGAATCTGTTCTTCGTCATACGGATTGGAAGCTGCCCTATAAGAGACTGCAGCTTGGAATTAACAGCAACCTTATCAGAATCCGAAAATACAAATCTGTATATCTCGTCTGCAAATTCTGTGACATCAAGCTCCTCAAGTTCACTCTTGAGATCATCGGTCATGTTCTCTTCAAAATTGTATTCTTTTCTATTTAAAATATACTCATATGTCTCAAATGCATCTGTGTATGAAGTGAGCACCTTCATCTTGCCTGTGATGGTGTTTCTCACATCTGATACGAGTTTTATATCCTCATCATAAGTTTCGTTCCTGTCCCCTGCGATAAAATCTGCAGCAAGCTTGTCTATCACAGTCTGACACTGCGCAATATACGGATCATCTGGAATGTCACCATCCATATGCATGTCCTTCAATGTGAGATAATTCAGTGTGAACTTGTGGCAGGCATACTCATAGTCAGCCTTAAAAGCCACATCTGAAAACATCTTCAGGTTCTTATCAAGATCCTTCTTTCTCTGTATATCTGTTATCAATTTCTTCTCTTCGTTGTACATATCTGATTCCCTGTCCTTAAAAAATTAATTATGCGTATGTGTAAACAGATGATCCTGACAGTATTCCTTATTGCCAGTACACTTGGAACAATATCTGAACTGCAGATCAGGATAATCCTTATCTGTTCGTCCGCAGATCACACATCTATGGCTTACATTCTGCTGTCTTGCGGCCTTAACCTGTTTGTTGTAATTTCTCCGCCGCTTCATCTGCTTAGGTGAAAAACGTCTTATATTCTTCGTACTCAGATAGAATATGACAAAGCTGACAAGCGACATCACTATGTTGACCCTTCCCATAAATGACTCATTTATAAAATAATAAACGATGATCAGTATATATATAATAGAAAGGTACTTCATCTTGATCGGGATGATCATGGCATACAGAACACTCATATCCGGATAGCATACGGCAATCGCAAGGAATATGGAAAGCAGTATATAGTATGTGGATGCATACACCAAATATCCCCCTGAAAGCGCATAATCATAATGTATGATATACGTACAGAATATATGCGCCAGCATCATGCCAACCATAGTAAACAGCATAGAACTGAACATATAAAGGTTATACAAAAACGTTCCTATCGTTCTCTCAAGAAGCGATCCTATACTATAGTAAAAGAACAACATGATTATGGTAAATATATCTACGCCCCACGTCGGCGGCGTGATGATCCATGTCACAAGTCTCCACACCTGCCCCTTCATGACCATGGCCGGGTCAAGTGTCAGCATCAACAAAATCTCAGGCCTGAACATATAGAGCAGATATCCAATTGCATATCCTATAATAAGATAAAGTGTGAGATTGCGTATAGAGTATTTTCCAAATTTTCTCTCTATCTTGCTTATAATATTCATATAATTCTCCATTCGTTATTTTAAACTACACCTTATGAATTATATAATATTAAAAATGACTTTACAACATCAGAAATAATTAAGTTTTTCTAACCTGGTCAATGAAGACAGCATCATGCACTACACGCCAATTTATATTTTCTATATATGTACTGGCCATACCACAGACATAAAAGCCTGCAGCACGGCTTTATTCCATAAAAATTTTTATCTCTGGAAATCTACATATTTTATCTCCATATCACAGATCAGAGGGATCTTATAGAGATCCGGATTGAGTTTGAACAGATCATCCGGCGACACTCCCGTGTTCTTAAGCACCTCTTCAAATGTATCCCCATCCTTCACTTTATAAACAAGAAAATCTTCCTCCATGATCACCGGAATACACACCTCATCTCCCGGCTGCATATTGTATACATTTATATACGGATTTGCGGAAATGATATCGCTCAGCTTCACCTTGTAGATCCTGGACAATTTGTACAGTGTATCCCCCTTCTTCACCACATGGATGACACCATTACAAGTATCAAAATTCATAACCTGCCCCTGAAAAGCTTTTATATATTTTATGCCTGTGTCAGTAAAATGTTACTTGTGCAGCATACGTTTCTATACCACTTTTTCCAATAGTTAAGTTTTTATAAAGTCATTGTTTTTTTTTTAACCCTACACTATAATAAAGAAGCTTTAAGGGCGTACTGCCCTTAAAGCCACACATTCAACAAGACACAAAAGAATTGGAAGGGTTGTTTTATGTACACATTAGGAATTGATATTGGATCAACTACAGTTAAAGTTGCTGTTTTAAACGATGAACACAAGATACTTTTTTCAGATTATAAGCGGCATTTTGCAAATATCAAAGAAACATTGAAGGAACTTGTTGAAGAGGCAAAAGACAGCCTCAGTGACTTTGAAGTAAGTCCATGTATAACAGGATCAGGCGGACTAGCACTGGCACAGCTTATCGGTGTGCCATTTACACAGGAGGTAGTCTGCGTATCTGAGGCACTTCAGGACTACGCACCTCAGACAGACGTCGCCATAGAGCTCGGCGGTGAAGATGCCAAGATCATATATTTTACGAACGGAATCGAACAACGTATGAACGGAGTATGTGCCGGAGGTACAGGTTCATTTATTGACCAGATGGCAACTCTTCTCCAGACGGACGCTAAAGGTTTAAACGACTACGCAAAGGATTATGACACCATATATCCGATCGCTGCAAGATGCGGTGTATTTGCAAAGACCGATATACAGCCACTTATCAACGAAGGTGCCACCAAACCGAATCTGGCAGCTTCCATATTTCAGGCCGTTGTAAACCAGACAATATCAGGTCTTGCCTGTGGTAAGCCTATAAAAGGCAACGTTGCATTTCTTGGAGGCCCTCTTCACTTCCTTCCAGAGTTGAAGAACGCTTTCATAAGAACGCTCAATCTCACAGGAGACGCCATCATAGATCCGGGACACTCACATCTGTTTGCCGCAGTTGGTGCTGCCCTGAATTCCAAGCCGGAGATCACTATGACTCTCTCCGATCTCATACACGCACTGTCACAGGAGCTGAATCTCTCTTCAGGTGTTGAGAGACTTGCCCCTCTCTTTGAAAGTGACGAAGATTACGAGAAATTCAAGGCAGATCACAACAAATACGCTGTAAAGCGAGGTGATCTTGCCACATATAAGGGCAACTGCTTCATCGGCGTGGATGCCGGTTCAACAACCACAAAGGTTGCACTTGTAGGTTCAAACGGCGAACTGCTCTACGACTTCTACAGCAGCAACAACGGAAGCCCGCTCAACACCACCATCAGAGCCATAAAAGATATCTACAGCAAACTTCCTGAGGGCGCTGTCATATCAGGATCATGTTCCACAGGATATGGCGAGGCTCTCATAAAGCAGGCTCTCTCACTGGACTTTGGAGAGGTTGAGACCATAGCGCATTATACAGCCGCAGCTTTCTTTGATCCTGAGGTTGACTGTATCCTCGATATCGGTGGTCAGGATATGAAGTGTATCAAGATCAAGAACGGAGTTGTCGACAATGTCATGCTCAACGAAGCATGTTCTTCTGGATGTGGTTCATTTATAGAGACATTTGCAAAATCATTGAACTATGACATAGCAGATTTTGCAAAGATAGCGATCACCGCAAAGACTCCTATCGATCTCGGTTCAAGATGTACAGTTTTCATGAACTCGAAGGTAAAGCAGGCTCAGAAGGAGGGTGCTTCCGTCGCTGATATCTCAGCCGGACTTGCATACTCCGTAATAAAGAATGCTCTTCTCAAGGTTATAAAGCTCACAAATCCACAGGATCTCGGCAAGAACATTGTGGTACAGGGTGGTACATTCTACAACGATGCAGTATTAAAGAGCTTTGAGGTCATATCCGGAAGAACAGCCATCAGACCTGACATCTCAGGTATCATGGGTGCATTCGGTGCTGCCCTTATAGCAAGGAACAAATATAAAGAAGGTTTTGTGACAACCATGCTCCCTATCGAAGAGATCAGAAAGCTCACATATGAAAGCTCCATGACAAGATGTAAGGGATGTACGAACAACTGTCTCCTTACAATCAACAAATTCTCAAACGGCAAGAGGTTTATCACTGGTAACAGATGTGAAAAGGGTGTCGGTCTCAAGAAGAACGCAGACAACATTCCTAACCTCTTTGAATATAAGCTTGGACGTGTATTTGGATATGAGTCACTCAAGCCTGAGGAGGCAAAGCGCGGTGTGATAGGTGTTCCACGTGTACTCAACATGTATGAGAACTATCCTTTCTGGCACACATTCCTCACAAAGCTTGGATTCTCAGTCGTACTCTCTCCGAAGTCATCGAGGGACATATACAGTCTGGGTATCGAATCCATACCTAGTGAGTCAGAGTGTTACCCTGCAAAGATATCCCACGGACACGTTATGTGGCTGCTGAAGAATGGAATCAAGTCCATCTTCTACCCATGTGTACCTTACGAGATGAACGAGACACCTGAGGCGAACAACCACTACAACTGCCCTATCGTTGCCTCTTATGCAGAGAACATCAAGAACAACATGGAAGAGCTCAAGGCTGACGACATAACTTTCATCAGACCATTTGTAGCATTAGACAATGAAGAAGCACTTGTAAAGCGTATGTACCGTGAGATGTCCAAATACTACGACGTGACCATGGACGAGATTGGCACTGCCATACACGCAGCTTACGCTGAGGCAGAAAAGGTTAAACAGGACATAAGAGAAAAGGGCGAAGAGACCTTGCGATACATAGATGAGCACGATATACTCGGAATCGTTCTTGCAGGTCGTCCATACCATCTCGATCCTGAGATCAACCACGGTCTTCCAGAGCTCATCAACTCATACAAGATTGCAGTATTTACCGAGGATTCGGTTGCACACCTTGGCAAGGTTGAGAGACCTCTTATCGTCTCCGACCAGTGGATGTACCACTCAAGACTGTACAAGGCAGCCAACTATGTAAAGACCTGCGACAATTTGGAGCTCATACAGCTCAACTCATTTGGCTGTGGTCTGGACGCCGTAACAACAGACTGTGTAAATGATATTCTTACTAAGTCTGGCAAGATATACACTGTCCTCAAGATCGATGAGGTCAGCAACTTAGGTGCCGCAAGGATCAGAATAAGATCCCTCATAAGTGCGGTCAACTCAAGACATGAACAGCACTACAAGACATGTCCGTCAAGCAGTGCCATCAACAGAATAGAATTTACCAAGGAGATGAAGAAGGACTATACAGTTCTTGCTCCTCAGATGTCTCCTATCCACTTTGATCTTCTTGCACCGGCATTCAGGTGCATGGGAATCAACATTGAGATCCTGCCGGATGCAACCAAGGAGACCATAGATGTGGGTCTGAAATATGTAAATAACGACGCATGTTATCCATCTCTCATCGTTGTAGGACAGATGATGAGCGCCATCACATCAGGCAAATACGATGTGAACAAGCTTGCAGTCATCATGAGCCAGACCGGTGGTGGATGCCGTGCAACAAACTATGTAGGATTTATCAGACGTGCCCTTTCAAAGGCCGGATACGGTCAGATTCCTGTAATCGCACTGTCAGCCCAGGGATTTGAGAAGAACTCCGGATTCAAGATCAGCTACAAGGTAGTAAAACGTGCTATGCAGGCTCTGATATACGGCGATGTATTCATGAGATGTCTGTACAGGACAAGACCTTACGAGAAGGAAAAGGGCTCAGCAAATGCACTCCATGAGAAATGGAAAAAGATCTGTCTGGAAAGTCTGACAAAGACAGGAAGCAATGCTGTATTCAAGAAGAATATCCAGGGAATCGTACATGACTTCGATACTCTTCCACTTCTTGACATCAAGAAGCCTAGAGTTGGTATAGTCGGCGAGATTCTTGTCAAGTTCCTTCCATCAGCAAACAACCATCTTGTTGACCTGCTGGAGGCTGAGGGAGCTGAGGCTGTTATGCCGGATCTCCTGGACTTCTTCATGTACTGCTTCTACAACAACAACTATAACTACGAATTCCTTGGCAAGACCAAGAAGGATGCCATAGTCAGCAACACTGTCATAAAGGTTCTGGAATCATTCAGAAAGCCTGCGAGGGAGGCTCTTGAAAAGAGTAAGCGATTCGAGGCTCCTGCCCCTATCGAAAAGCTTGCTGCCTATGCAAGACCAATCGTATCGATAGGAAACCAGAACGGCGAGGGATGGTTCCTTACTGGTGAGATGATCGAGCTCATAAAGAGCGGCGCTCCGAATATCGTGTGCGCACAGCCATTTGCATGCCTTCCAAACCACATCGTGGGCAAGGGTGTTATCAAACATCTGCGTGAGGCATATCCTGAGGCAAACATCGTGGCAGTTGACTATGATCCTGGTGCATCTGAAGTCAATCAGGTAAACAGAATCAAGCTCATGCTTGCCGCGGCAAATAAGAATATGAAGAAATAATCCAGATAAATTTATCCGGATTATCTCATAATAAAACACAAAAATCTCCGACATAAGATACAGTTCCTTGTCACATCATGATCTGTATCTTATGCCGGAGATTTCTATTTTGTATATTATTCTATATTTCTCTATACTCTTTTATATTTTTCTCTATTTTTTCCTGTAATAATCTATCTGACACCTGTCATGACCGGTTATCACATACCTGTTACATATGCCATACTACAAGAACCAGTGTACCCTTTCTGTCAAAGTAAAATGTTTTGTAATAATCATCTCTTGTAACACTGTCATGATATCTAACTGTATACTTTGTCCTAGGGTATGTAGAGTTTTCAAAATACTCTCTATAGCTGTCATTACTTTCCACATTTTCCCTGTCACACTCACCATATGCTGTATAAAAGTCTGCATATGTATCACCTATATTGACTCTTCTATTGCATTTATAAGAAACTGTAGCATCTTTGTAATATGTGTACCAGCCTGTGCCCTTAGCTGTTACAAGATCTATATAACTTGTATATCCACCACCCATAGGACTGTCATATTCAAAGTCATTTTCTGACAACGCAGCGACAATTCTTACATAACATACATATGTCTCTGATCCAACTTTCGCTGTGACTTTTGTACTACCGCATTTTACAGGTCTGAGATATCCGTTGGCATTAACTCTTACTACCTTTGTATTAGCTGACCTCCATGTAACCCTGCCATTTGTATGAAGAACATCAAGCCCATAGCCATCTCCAATGCTTAAAACAACCCTTCCTGTAGACATTCTGCTCTTTATCGCCTTCACCGTACACTTATAAGTCTTGTTCTTATACTTTGCATATACTGTTGTCGTTCCACTCTTTACAGCTGTCACCTTACCGGTACTTGAAACAGTTGCAACCTTACTGTTTCCCACTGACCACTTTACACCTGATGCAGATGCGCCTGTAAGTCTGAGCTGAAATGTATTTCCAACAAACATAGTTACACTTGATCTTGAAAGGCGGATAGTTGTTGCCGCCTGAGCGGTTATCTTTGTATTGTATCCTAAACCATCAGATACGCCTGCATTTCCACATATCATCACTGCGATGAGTATAGCTGCTATTATCTTTGTAAATTTACACCTTTTTCTGTTCATAGTTAAAATCTCCTTTTCATACTTTATTTTACTTCACCACAATATCTGCACTGTACGTGTGATGTTATGGTCTTGGTCTTCGTTCCTGTTTTGACCCATTTTGTGACATTCTTTATCTTGCATGTCACTGTGGATGCGCATCTTCCCTGAGGGTCAGGCTGTGTGGCATATTTTCCATTGCAGGCAGTGCAGTGTTTCTGACACCAGCCGATAAGCTTGCTGTTGCTGAATGGTGTATCGATGTCCCCTGAGTAGAACTGCGATGCATCTGAGCCATCCGGCCATGTAAGCACAGCTTTCTTTACTATAGTTTTCTTAAACACTGGCACCTTCTCAGTCTTATCTGCCACTCTTATCCATGAATGCTTGTGAGGCGATGTTATGACCTTTATTACATTGAATGTTCCGTCTGTATAGCGGACAACCACATTTGCCGTTCCGGTCTTGTTCCATAACTCAATCGCATAGCCCCGCTTGGTGTCATCATATCTGTACACATGCACGAAATCTTTATCGGATGCACTCACACTCTTTATATCCTTGGAAGTGGTTACATCCCTGAGATACCCCTTCCCAATGTACAGATTTGTGTTCACTCTCACGTAGCACTTTATGATCTTGTGATCTCCAGTCATGACTTCTATGTATCTTCTTCCGCACTTTCTGCCTATAAAGCACAGCTTGTTGTATGATACCTTTTTATATGTCACATACTCACTGCCACTGTAGGCCCTGATCGATATGATCTCCCTGTCAAACGTAACCGTGTTCGCCTCATAGCCCAGAAGCTGTATCGGCATTTCCTCTACATTGTTCTTTGTAATAACTGCAGCTTTCGCTGTGTATGCTGGCAAAAATGACAATATCACTATGAATACCAGCATGACTGCCATCATTTTAACTGATCCCGATTTTATATTTCTCATATTTCCCTCCAATTCTTTTTCATATCACGTACCTTCGTTTCACTTATTTGGCTGACGCAAGGCCTGCTTTGGTAACAGGCCGTCATCATTTTGTCAGTCTCCTACTGACTGTATACCTGCCGCTCTCATATTTTTTGTTTCTGTTCAGCCTGATCACCTTGTACACATAGTCCTGTATTCTTCTGTCTATAACAAGGGACTGGCTTTCGTTTTCCGTGAGAGCCTCAAACATATTCATAGCCTGCCATATCGTCATAACATCCCCCCTGTCTGGTTGAGTGTAGATCAATATTTTTTACAAAACCGGCATCATCTTCTGGCTCCACATAAACTGCACTCGGTGTGGGAAGTTATACTCACATATTTTGTTCCCGTCCTTACTCTCCTCTCTCTCATGTCCATTCCCTCACCTACTGAAAATGCACATCTTCCAAGCGGATCTGGATCTGACACATCAGGTCCCATGCATCTCAGGCAGTGAAGAGAACACCACCTGCATTTCTGTTCGCAACTTGCAAGATAGTATGCATTTGAACCATCCGGCCATACGTAAATGAATACGCAGTATTCCTTTGTCTCATATATCGGTATGCTCTTTGTCCTGTCAGATACAGTCACCCACTTGTGTGTATGACCTCCGGTATTCACCGTGAGAACCTTCATCTCTCCATCTGAATAAATGATGACCAGCTTTGCCGTTCCATTTCTTGATGTAGTAGTTATCAGATAAGATTTCTGGCTTTTTCCAAGCTCGGCTCTCACTATCGCCTTATTCGTGGAACTGACATACTCGATACGCTTTTGGGATTTTACTGCTCTTTTCACTCCTGTCTTTGTGTAATAAGTAGATATAACCTTGCTGTAGCATTTCGTCGTCTTATTGTCTGCTGTCACAACTTCAAAGTATCTTCTTCCGTTCATTTTTCCGGTGACTCTTACCTGTGTATCAGATATTTTCTCCACCGAAGCATACTTTGGATCTCCGTACTTTCTGACGGCTTTTATCCTGGATTTGAATGTCAGCACCTTGGTCTCATAGCCCAGAAGCTGAACTGTAAGCAACTGTTCATTTGTCGCCGCCTGCGCTTTTCTCTCCGGAACAAATGCCAGCAGCATCGCCAGCACAATCATAAATGCGGTTATTCTTATAGTTTTTGTTTTTTTATTTTTCATAACACCTCACCTTTCCTCTCTTCTTTCTAATAACAGCACATCCCTTTTATCTGCCTTTTCACCTCCTTACGTTTATAAAGACGAATGAGGTTTTCAAAAAGTTTTATAAAAATCATATTTTTTTGAAAATTTTTTTATTTTTTGAAAAAAACTTAAAAGTCCGCTTAAACCCGAAAAAAAATAAGAGCCACCCGCCAAGGGAAGCCCTTATTTTCAAGGAAAAGAATCTTCTATATAATTTTATTTTTCTGATTTCAGATATTCCACAGCATCCGCATAGGTCATATTTGCGCTTTTTTCAAGAAGACCGCTCTCATCTTCCTTTATCTTACTCTCACCGTCACCATTATAGAGGATTAGCGTCTCTGCATTCTTCCACCAGTTTTCTTTCATCGCATCATAATCTGCCTTGTTCATCTTTTTGCCATCACAGATGGCTATGGCATCATCCGCAGTTGCATTTGCATCCTCATTATTTCTGCCTATACTCCACATGTGTATTTCCTCAAGATAACCATCTTTGCCCATAGCATATTGCCAATAGCCCTCCCAGGCATTTGCACCCGGCATGATACTGAATACATAAAGTGAGTCATCTCCCTTTTCCTTAAATATAAAGTACTCTGTATTCAGATCCCATTCCGGTGCATATTCGACCTTTGTCTTATCATATATATTTTTGACTTCTCCGCCTGAGTATGAGTATATGTACAGCTCAGGCGACGCGTCGACCGAATTTTTGCCGTCAGGACATGCCATAACAAACATCTCCGGAACGCCGTCTCCTGTGATATCTGCAAATGCCACAGGCTCGGATTCACGTCCGGCATGAACATCCTTTTTTGCACGATAATAACCACCGAATTCATTGTCGGACACTGGATACTGAATGTCATAATTGGCTATGGCTGTCTCATTTTCCTCTAGCACATTCAGATAAGCACTCTTATAATCACTCTCCGAAACTACACCGCCTGACTTGCCAGTTTTATCTGATGAACCATCGTCTCCAAGATACTTCATCGCCTCATCATAGGTCATGGCCGTATCATCAGTATTCCCGAAAAATTCTGAAGTTTTGTCACGCCCCCTTTCATTAAATATGAGAATGGTGTCAGCATTCTTCTGCAATGCACTGATGTTGTCATCATATTCTGTTTCGGAAACCTCCTTGTCATTCTTCTTACATATAAGAATATTATCTGTATGTTCTTCATTCGGACCTGTTGTTTTACTCCACTCAGGATCTATCTGCAGCATACCTGAAGCATCCATTTGGAACTTCATATACGTATCTGTATATCTTTCATCACCAAATCCACTGTATGCGCAGAGCGTTCCATCCTTGTCAGTAAACAGAAAATAGCTTGTCCCTGAAGCAGCGCCTACATCCCATCCCATCATATCATCGATCAGATCTGTTCCAAATATCTGTATCGCCTTATCTCCATCAAATGAATAAATGTCAAGATCTGCGTTACCAGCTGAATCGGCAGCCTTTGACTGGAGCAAAATCATCTCCGGAACTCCGTCACCTGTGATATCTGCAAACGCTATAGGTGTCTGTTCTTCATTTGCAGTATGTGTCATAATGTCAAAATCATACTGCCAGAAATAATTGTCCACCTGCGTATGATAGGATTCCAGCACCTTTTTATACGCTGCTTTATATGCGCTTTCATCCACAGAAACTTCGGTAGTCGCAGCTTCTGTACCTGCATCCGCAGTATCCGCTGTCGATGCATCTGCTTGGGCATTATCACCAGCCGCCGATGCATCATCGCCAGATGACGCAGTGTCATCTATAGCCGCCACGGCCTCTGTTGTCGTGCTCTGGTCTTCCAGCTTCCTGTCCAATATCTTCTTTGCCATGACTACACCGCCGGCTGTTATTCCAACTACCGCCACCGCAGCAACTGCAACTGCGATCTTGCCTCCCACTGTACTGAGAACTGCTTTCTTGGCGCCTTCTTTGACAGCAGCCTCCACTATGCTTCGTCCAGCTCCAGCGGCATTTCCCATGCTGCCAGAAGGTGTAGGATTTCCAAGCATTCCCTGTGAACCTCCCGGAGGGGTGCTGCCAGGATTTCCCAGCGTACCCTGCGGGCTACCCGGAGGGGTGCTGCCCGGATTACCAGATATACCCTGCATTCCGCCAGGTGTGCTGCCCGGATTACCAGATATACCCTGCATTCCGCCAGGTACTCTGCCGGATGCAGATATGGAATTTTGAAGTATAGCCTTTCCAGCTCCGTATGTAGTTCCGGCAAGCTGTGAGAGCGTTCCATTTGCAAGTTCTGCTCCCATATCTGACCATATAAGATAGAGAAGAAGTGTGATAGGTGCGAAGCTGTACAGCTTGTATCCCTTCTTCTGAAGCTCCTCCGCCTTTACCTTTATGTTCTGTCTTCCATAATTAAGTCTCGACTTTACTGTATTCTCTGAGCATCCAAGGGTAGCGGCTATCTCTTTTATGCTATAGCCTTCCACATGGAACATGAGGACACACATTCTCTGTTCATCAGACAATGAATTGATGAGCTCTCTCACCATCTCCTGTGTCTCCTGCACCGTACACGCCATCTCCGGCTGCTTGGACATATCCTCGTCAGCTATCGTGTACTCATATGCCTCACCGCTCTCATCCCCATTCTGAAGATCCGTAAAAAGTACCGGATTCTTCTTTTTCAGTGCATCCAGCGCAGTGGACGCCACTATAGTGCTGAGCCACTTCGGAAATGTCTTTGGATCACGCAGTGTGTCAAGCTTTGCAAATGCCTTTATATACGAATCCTGAAGTACATCAAGTGCCCTGTCTTCATCCTTCATATATTTCATGGCTATATATAATTTACTCTTGTAAGAAATCTCATACAAAAATGAGAATCCCCTCTCATTGCCCTCAAGCGCAAGCTTTACAGCATTTGCATAATCAGGCTCTGCCCCGCACGACGGGCAGCGATATTCATTTCCATTCAGATCATTTCCACATGTTCCGCAGTACATCTTTATCCTCCTATTGTCCCTAATACCCTTTTCTCATAACAGATTACATTGATTTCTTCTGCATGTATTTCCTCACAACGACAAGTATACCCGCAGCGATGAGCAGTATGCAAGCAAAAATATACATCTTATATCCAACCATCATCGTTACTTTTACACCCTTTGACTGGCTTTTTACGCTTGAGATAGATATGAGCATCACTATAAGGTTAAATGCTCCGCCAAATATCAAACCGCCCCATTTACCTATTATAGCCGCTGCAGCAGCTATGGCAACCATCACCAGAAATACTGCTCCACCCTTCTGCGATATCAGGTTGCTCTTGCTTGAATACTCATATGCGCTTGCCTTGATAAATGGCAGAAACAGCGATATAAGCGTCAGCGCCGCCGCCACAAGCCCTACAAGTCTTCCTGCAAAATTGTAATCTGTCTTTAATCTCTCGGCAAATCCGGCTCCACCATTTGCGTTCATTACATTCATATTATTGTTCTGATTCATGTTGTTCATATTCTTTTTCCTCTCTTAATCTGTAAATTTGTTTTTCTTTTCATATTTTCTGAACCCGTTCTCAAATTTTTGTTGAATCGCATCTCTCATTTTCCCTCGTTTTAGAATTATTCTCTGTCCCTGCTTACCGCCTCCCTTTTGTATTCGTTTTCTTAATTTGACTGGTCCTATACACATTGTGTATTTCCCTTTCTGTTTATAGAGACGAATGAGGTTTAAAAAAAGTTTTATAGAAATGCAAATTTTTTTACGAATTTTTGAAAATTATTTTCGTGGTATAAAAAGTGCTATGGTCACTGTAAAAAGCTGCCACGATCACTATCTAAAAAGTGACCGTGGCAGCTTTTTATAGGACATATTCTTTTTTCCCGCAGTCCACAAACAACTGTTTGTCGAGTTCTCTCTGCAGCCTTGACCTTAAATATCTGACCCCCATTCCGGTGTCTGCGGCTTCTTTAGCAAGCTCATGTTTAGCCTTGGCTGACATCTTGATGCGTACTTTGTAGTAATCCGACAGCCGCTTTACAGGACTTATGTACTTATCGCAGAGGATGGAATAATAGTCATCCTCCGTCATGTCCTTCAGCTGGACAATATTGTTTATACGGCCGGCTATCTCGCTTCTGACATTTGCATATGTGACGAGATCTTCCTGTGTGAAGATGCTGTTATATCCGTCAAATGTCTCCTCCTGCCCCTGGACGCCAAACCCTATTGTATGGCTGGCATTCACTGCGTCCTCCTTGGCTTTGACCATACTGTCAAATGAGCCGAGAAACACAAAGCTCACATTGGATGTGTCAATCTCAAATGGCGTGTTGTTGCCGTCAAGACGGACTCTGTCACCCTCAATAAGTTTCAGGAGTTCATTCTGGACTGTATAGCTGTAATGCCTGTCGTCAACATCCTCGAACATCTTGTCCGCCTCATCTAAGACGATAATCAGGTGCTCTCTCTGTTCACCCTTGTATCCATCAAAAAGATTCTGAACCTTCATGTTGCCTTTCCAACCGCTTCCTGTAAGAGTGGCTGCGTTGTGAATGGTTATATTCGGATAGATCTTTGCAAGCTGCCTGAAAATCTCAGTCTTACCGCATCCGGTCGGCCCCGCAAAAAGTACATTCTGTCTTCGGCCATTTACATGATTCCACAGGAGCATGGCCGCCGCCTTCTTTGCTTCATTCTGCCCATATACGTTTTTCTCAAGATGCTCGTATATTTTTATCGGTGAGGAAAGTATGTATTCCGGGGAACTATTTTGGGCAGGCTGCGTTTGCAGCGATTTTTCTGTCTTCACAGCATCTTCCCTTCGGCTTTCTTTTCCGCTATCTTCGAGAACATCACAAGTGGCATCACCCGTATCCGGGTCGCATGGTATGTGCGCCTGGTCCGTATTTTCATATGCACACATAAGAGCTGCTGATATATCTTCAATATCATCATCTTCCAGATCAAGGTTCTCAATTGATGTGATAAGCAATTCGCTGACCGTTCTGCTCCTCTTTTGCATCCAAACCTTGCTGACCGCCTTGATATCGCTTAGAATCTCGTCATACTCCTGATCTGACATCTCATTGTACTCTCCGGCTCTTGCAGCATCCGCAAAATCAATTGCGGGATTCTGCAAGCTTCTTCCCATAAAACCACCTGTGGATGCTTTAAGAAGTTCCATGTAAAGTTCTTTCATATTTCTGATCAACATACTTATCAGCTCCTTTCAAAGTGCAATTCGCACAATCAATATGTTATCTGCGTTACTTCAAATACGAGTATATGTCACATATCATGGCTCCCCGTAATTTCTACGATACAAAAGATCAGCTTTCTCCATAGCCTTCTGAATGTATACCACAGTCTTTGCCATATTCCTGTCATCGATGAACATAGACATTCTGTGTTCCGAAAGAAATGTGTCAAGCATTCCCTCAACGGCATTTTTCACATTTGAAAGATACGATAGAGGTACTTCGCCAGAATAGATCATCGACATGAATGATCTGAACTTCTCACAAAAAAACTCTGGATTTTCTATTCGGTCAAGAAGATATTCTTTTATATTAAAATCATAGTCATACGATGGCTTCATCTCATCCATATAAGTGTCGATATCGTATATGTCATCGTCCACTTCAGAATCATCAGGACCAACTTCACCGTCCAGTTCATCATCAATGTATTCAGCAAAATCGCCATCAGTTATTTCATCACTTGCCTTCAACATTCTTGATCTCATATCTTCTGTCAGCCATGATTTTCCCGGATCCGGATTTATATATTCATATATCTCCATACACCAGGCTATAATCCCACGCTCATACACATACCCGGAAAAATTGTATTCACATAGTAGTGAATCTTTGTCATCTTCAGAATTAAAATCAACACACCCGGTGAGAATATTGTCAAATGTACCGTCTGGAAGATCCGAAACAACACCTCTCAGCCAATCAAGTCTTAACTGTGACGTTCTTATCACCAGATACAGATATGTCTCCATGTATTTTCTGAATTTTTTCTGGGCAGGCACCGCATCCTCACTCATGATATCTCCAAACCACAGAAGATTCTGGTTTGCTGACCTGTTCATATCAGCCATAAGCTCTCCTATGAGAAGAAGACCTTTTCTTTCGTTGTACCTGCCTTCTGAATCTGTGACAAATGGCAGTAATGAATGTGCTCTGCCACTCACTATCTTTTCAAGTTCTGCCTGAACCTTCTTCAATTTTCTCTTACTCTCCCCGATCAATTTACGGTCATCACAGTTAAGTCTCATTTGCATGCACTCCTTTCCCAATTCATATACCTGCCATTCCTGATATTTCTGATAACAACATCTACCGCAGCCATACTGAGCAGAATCTTGATCAGGCCATCCTTTTTCTTTATTCTGCTTATACCAATTTTCCTTCCTTTGGCTGTTACCAGAAAATCATATTTGCGCCACGAATCAGGATTTTTTGTAATATAATTATCACTGATCAATCCTTCAAAAACGGATGACATGTTGACCATATCCGGCTTTATGACATCAGATATCCCACAAGAATCCATACACCGTCCAATATGATATAAAAGCATATTCAAAGTGCATCCATACTTATAATCTTTACAGTCGATATCCCGTGTCGCATAACCAACCATGTCACTTATCACATTCAGCCGCTCCTGTTCAAGCTTTTCAAGCTCAGACGATTCATTTTTATTCAAAGTATTTTCTACCATCTTTTCCTCCTTTGTCATGCTAAAAGCCATCGTTTTTATACCAGTTGTCTGCATTATACAATTCTCTAAAAACAGCCCCGTTATTTTTACGATATGTCACAGTCACTGCCTGATCATGCGTAATAAATACGACATAAATCTTTAAAGATATACAATATAGGAAAAATCATAAGGAGGAAATCATCATGAAAAAAACAAAAGATACTTATCTGACAGATCTCTACAAAAAGCTTAACAATATAGACAAAAAAATAGAGCTTCAAAAGATCAGATCATCAACAATTGACATCACTGACCGAACATCGACATACGAATTTATCGAGAGCATGAGCCTTCCGGGGCACCCACACAGCAATGCACCTATGGAGAGATATTTTAATACTTTGAAAACGGAACTGATATATCAAAACTCATACAGCTCTGAGACAGACCTATATGATGCAATTGATAACTTTGCTTATACCTATTACAATAAGCAAAGACCTCATTCATATAATA
The DNA here is from genome assembly GCA_934270935.1 of uncultured Coprococcus sp. GTDB lineage: Bacteria > Bacillota > Clostridia > Lachnospirales > Lachnospiraceae > Coprococcus. The sequence goes on from CAKQQK010000014.1 coordinate 40,553, forward strand.
ATTATAAAACGCCATATGCTGTGAGAACATCTCATAAATAAAATAAAAGACCACCCACTCACGTATGATATTTCACACATCTTCATCCACGAGTTGGTGGTCTTTATATTTTACGATGATATTTCTCTAGACTGTCACAGTGAGCGAACTGATAATATCGCAGACCGTATCTTTGGATATTCCCATTTTCTGGCTGATCTCATCGGCTGTAAGCCCTATATCCAGGTATGCTTCTATCTTGCCCTCTATCTTGCCTGCTTGTTTTCCTTCAATCATGCCCTTTTTTCGTCCTTCTTCCAAGCCCTGGCGCATCGCCTCATTCTTTATACCCTGACTTGCGTTACACATGGCATCCACGCTCCTTTCGATATCATTCGAGTAAGGTATACTAAATTCATTCACAATTATATCTTTTCTCTCTTCTATGCTCATATTCGATGAAAAGAATGTCTCAAGTAGGCGAAGCAGCCGCTCGCTGTCAGTTGCGGCATCGACCACATCTTTAGATAAACAGATCTGTATCACCGAGAGAAGATCATAGTAATCTTCTCTAGCATAGTGTCCTACCAGTTCTTTCTTATCAATCGAATACTCTGTGATTGTATTCTCAACATCTGCATTGCAATTAATACAGATCCATATCGAATATACCTTCTTTATATCCTGATAATTGGAATTGACAAATTCTACATTCTTCTGGGCGGATATACTCCTTGCTACATAATAGATACCTCTGGTCACTATGTCATACTTGAGGTTCTGGATCTCATTCTGAGCCTCGATATTTATTATCAGCTTTATCGTCTCGTTCCTGTCTGGGACTAAGACGTCGAACAGTATATCAAATAAGACATTTCCTTCCTGCCTGGACTTCCGGTTCGGGTCTTTGCCGCTTATCATCGGTGCCACAAAATCACTGATATCCTGACCTCTCTCATCGACAGCCGTCTTATGTATCTCTGGTTCACCCTCTATGCAATGGGCAATACTGTCTATATCCATAGTGTAGAACTCTTTTACAGTGTAACTTAAAATATATGCAAGCACAATCTTTTGTTTCAAAAGTTTTAATGCATTCTCATCATATATGGTTTCGTTTAGGGTCTTTCCCATGCTATTCTCATCACTACTCCTTTTCCTGCGTATAAACTTCTCCAGCCTGTAAGTCTCATGCATCATATCTGCCGCCCCGGTGCGTTCATCTGATATCCGCCTGATAACCGCAACATTATCATGGTGAAAGATCATCGTCAACACCCCGAAACCGGACTAAAATTATACAGAAAC
>CAKQQK010000015.1:0-41536 GCA_934270935.1 uncultured Coprococcus sp.
TCAGGCTCAGGAAAATCCACACTGCTTTACAGTCTGTCCGGGATGGACAGACCGACTTCGGGAAAGGTCATATATGATGGCGAAGATATAACAGAATATAATGAGAAGCGCATGGCAGAACTCAGGGTGTATGAGTTTGGATTTGTGTTTCAGCAGATACATCTTGTTAGTAACCTCAGCATTAGAGAGAACATACTTGTGCCGGGATATATGAATAAGAATAATAGCACAAAAGAGACTGAGAACAGGGCTGATGAACTCATAAAAAAGATGAATATAGAAAGTGCTGCTGACAGACTTCCTGCACAGGTATCCGGCGGAGAGGCGCAGAGGGGAGCCATAGCCAGAGCAGTCATCAACAGTCCGGGTATCCTTTTCGCGGATGAGCCTACAGGCGCATTGAACCGTAGGAATACTCAGGATGTGCTGGATCTTCTCACCGAGCTCAACGTGGAGGGACAGAGCATACTCATGGTGACCCACGATGTGAGGGCTGCCATCAGGGCGAACAGGATCATCTACATAGAGGACGGAAGAGTTATAGGTGAGCTGAAGCTGTCACAATATATTGAAGAAGACCGCAAGAGCCGTGAGAGCCAGATAGATGCATGGCTTGGTTCCATGCAGTGGTAGGAGGTGCCGGAATGAGATATATCATGATGGTGCTTCGAGGAAATATGAGAAGAAACAAGGGCGTGCATATAAGTGTGTTCGTGCTCATGCTTATCATTTCTCTGGCATTCTGTTCAGTGCTTTCCTACTATACGAATTCCATAAGGCATGACTCGAAGGCTGTGGACGAGGCCGGTTATGGAGACATGCTTGCCGCACTTTACGGAGAGAGCAGGCTGGATTCCTATGGAACAAGTGCTGATATTATAACTGAGAATATTGGCAAATGTGATGCGGTGCAGGAAGTGAAAACGACAGATGTTGTATATCTGCTGCTTAAGGACTGCAATGGAAAAGGCGGAAACAGCAGCAGCTTCGTTTTGAATGATACAGACAGCGTGCTCACATATGATCAGTATGATGTGGATAACAAAATGACAGATCGCCGGCTTGAAAAAGGTGAGGTAAGTGTGCCGTTCAGTTTCATAGGTATGTATGACTGCAAGATTGGTGATACAGTCGAGCTGGGCAATGATAACGGTTCTTATACCTTCAAAGTTGCGTCATTTTTCGAGGATCCATATATGGGATCTTCGGTCATGGGAATAAAGACGATATTGATCTCAGATGAGGATTTTGCGGATCTCAAGGCAAAGGCTGCGGAAGAGCATAGAAGCGGACTGGAAGATGACAAGAGATCCTTTGAATTGTCAAAGCTTATCATAATAGATAAAAAGCCGGGCCTGGACCTCACGGAGATGGAGTTTGAGAGAGAACTGAATAATGTGAGTGATTTCGCGTCATATTGCTGGATAACTTTATCAAAGGAGCAGGCGGGAAGTTACATGCTTCTTATGACAAAGGTATTCTCCGCGGTGCTGCTTATATTTGTTGTGCTGCTTCTTGTGGCGGCTATGATAGTTCTAGGACACAACATCGGCAGCAGCATAGAGATGGATTTTGTTAACATAGGAATACTCAAAGCGGTCGGAATGACAAATGCATCGGTGAAGCTAGCGTTGCTTGCCGGGTATATGTGCACTGTGGCGGCTGGACTGTTTGCTGGAATACCACTGGCCATTCCGATACTAAAAATTATAAACAGTGTCACAAGATCTTCTTCAGGACTTGAAGTTCCGTCTAATATTAATGTAGGACTTGTGCTGTGTGTCATATTGGCGATACTGCTTCTGGTAGCAGCATTTATCATGTTGAAGACAAGGAGAATATCCGAGGCCACACCTATAAAGGCGATAAGAGGTGGACGGGACAGTGTGCATTTCTCAAGCGTTCTGAAGCTTCCGGTCTCAGGAAAGAAACTTGGCGTGAGTCTTGCATACAGACAGTTTATATCTGAGAAGAAACAGTATGCCGCAGCCATCATTGTGACTGCTATACTTGCCATGTTCATGATACTCATGAATGATATGATGCGCTGGTTTAATTCACAGAATATGCTGGTGGATATGTTTTCGGTCACGAAGTATGACCTGACTGCCTCATTTGCCGATGAGGATACACAGAAAGATATAGAGAATGTCATATCAGAACACACAGCGTACAGAAAATATCAAATGTCCAGCGAGTACCTTCTGTTCGATGATGTGCAGATGTATTGTTATATAGTGGGGGACCCTGATATGATCAACACGATAAGAAAGGGAAGAACCTGCACATATGACAATGAAGTGCTGATAACCCAGTATGTGGCTGATGGATTTCACATTAACGTAGGTGACACAGTCACAGTCAAGCGCAACGGCGTGGCAAGGAAGATGGTGATCTCCGGCGTATACGATTCGGCAAATGATGTGGGCAAGAACTTTGCAATTAGTAAGGCTGCATATAGTAAGTTTGCCAGCGAAGAGACCGTAAGTGAGTCTGGTGTCAGTGGAGCTGCCAAAAGCAGTTCAGACGAAGAGGAATGGAGCGGCAAAGGAATATGTTATGATCTTGACAATACTGATGAATGTGATGCAATAATCCAGGAGATAGATAAGAGATATGGCGATAATCAGGGCATCACGTATTCAATACATTCAGCAAAGGATGATTTTGAAGGAGTGGCGGGTACAGTCAACATTGCAATACAGGGACTCACATTGCTCACATATATGTTGGGGGCTGTATTCGTGATAGTCACGGTCATAATCGTGTGTGGCAAGGTTCTCATGCGTGAGCAGAAGGATATCGGAATATACAAGGCACTTGGATTTACATCCTTCAGACTCAGATGCCAGCTTGCGGTCCGCTTTATCGTGACGGCAGTTGTGGGTTCGCTGCTTGGTGTAGTTCTGGCACTTATTGTCAGCAAGTCATTCTTCAAGGCAGGATTTGAATCATTTGGAATATACAGTTTTAATTTAAGTACAAGCGTGATATCACAGGTTATACCATTGGTATTTATGAGCGTGTTATTCTCTGTGGTAGCATTTATCAGAGCGGGGAACATCAGGAAGGTTCAGCCGCAGGTGCTCATCGCAGATCAGTAGAAGTATATAGGAGAGTGGAACTATGTATACAGCCGTAGTTCTGCTCTTTTTTGTTTGCCACGAGTTCTTGATATTTGTCACTTGTTATGGTCATGTCCTATGGAATATAATGTCTGTATACAATGTCAGTAGACAAGGTGGGTATATATAATGGACAAATTGATCATATATCTTATATGTATAAATATACTGGGAGCTGTCCTCGATGGAGTGACGGCCGCGAAGCGCAGGAGAACAAGCTATAAGGTGCTCAGTGTGCTGCTCGGGATCATAGCCATTGCCGGAGGTGCCCCGGGCATGATCATTGCGTTTGCACTGTGTGACAGGACGGCCTCCAAGACGAATATGATGCTGAGGGTGTTCACAGTGTGCGTGTGCGTGATAGAGCTTGCGGTGTTCATGACTTGGAAGCTCAGACCGGCGGGCAAATTGAACTTTGCATTCTGGAATGTGTTCGTGGAATACAGATGGACACTTTGGTTCGTTGCGGCAATGAGTGTTATAACATTTGTCATTTTCGGAATTGACAAATACAGAGCGGTCAAGGGCGGATACAGGATCCCCATAGCTGTCCTGCTTGGCATGGCATTTGCCGGAGGAAGTATCGGTGCACTGCTTGGAATGGTGGTGTTCAGGCATAAGATAAGGAAGAATTATTTCTCGGTTGGAGTGCCGCTTATACTTGTGATGCAGGTGGTGCTTTTGATGTGTGTGGTTAATCTGTTGTAGAGTATGAGGTGGAGAGAATGCAGTTTGAGTGGACAGATTTCTATATGGAACTTGCGGATGAGTTGCTGGAATTCAAAAATGATAGGGCAAAATGACGGTTTTTTAGTAAAACAAAGCATTAAATTGTGTTATCTCATCATTGACGAATGTGTGTATTGTGGATTAGAATAGATGGACGTGTATTGAGAAGAACTGGTGTTAATAGGCGGTTTGTCTTAATATACATATAGTATTCTAATGAGCAGAGGTGGAAAATCACATGAATATAGTGCGCAGTGTAATGGATGCGCTGGCGAGTGTCTATGATTATGCAGATGCGGTGTATGTGGTGCTGGGTGTGATTCTGAGCGCGCTTACTTTTCATCATACTTTCTATTTTATAGTGAGTATATTTTTTACGAGAAAGTTTAAGCGGGCAGAGAAGTATCACAAATATGCAGTGGTTATAGCCGCAAGAAATGAGGAAGCGGTCATAGGAAACCTGATTGACAGTATACACGCACAGGATTATCCGAGGGAATATGTTACGGTGTTTGTTGTGGCGGACAACTGTACAGATAATACGGCCAAGATAGCCCGTGAGAAGGGTGCGTGCTGTTATGAGAGATTTGATGATGCACACAGGACAAAGGGATTTGCTCTTCAATTTCTCTTTGACAGGATAGAAGAAGATTATGGCAGGGATTCATTTGAGGGATATTTTGTATTTGATGCGGACAACCTCTTGAGCCGTGACTATATATCAAGGATGAACGATTCGTTTGATGAGGGATGCAAGGTTATCACATCGTATCGAAATACAAAGAATTTTGATGAGAACTGGATAGCGTCCACATATGCGCTTCATTGGCTCAGGTCGATCAGAACGAATCACAGGGTCAGGTCAGTTCTTCATCTGGCTACGAATATTCAGGGAACAGGATTCCTGTTTGCAAATGAGCTTGTGAAGAATGGCTGGAATTATACATCACTCACAGAGGACAGAGCGTTCACGGCGGACTGTGTTGTGAATGGGTATGAGATCACCTACAATGACGAGGCGGTGTTCTATGATGAACAGCCAGTCAGTCTGAAGATTGCCATGAGACAGCGAATAAGATGGGCAAAAGGACATATATTGGCATTCTGCGACAGCGGTCCCGGACTTCTCGCGAACATCTTCCGTCTGAAACTTCAGAAGCTGGGCAATGAGAACGAGAAAGGATTCAAAGCAGTTCTCACTGATCTGAGATTCAGATGGATGTCATTTGATACATTTGCACAGCTTGTGCCGAGAAATATTGTCTCAGCGTTCAGATGGATTTTTATGAACTTGCTTTTTTACCCGGCATATTGTTATGTGAACGGATTTGAGCAGGAAGGATTTGGCTGGCATGCGTTTCTGTTTTGTATTTTGTCAGCAGTTGTGACCAGAATACTTTACAGGGTTGGCAGGTATTTTGCCAGCATACCGATCAGCGTATATCTCTTTGCGATAGAGAGGGACAGGATTGCAAAGATTCCGCTCCACAAGATGGCGCTATACTGCCTGACGTGGCCTACGTTTGATATCATCGGACGATATGCCCAGTATCTCGCATTGTTTATGAAGGTAACGTGGAAGACAATTCCACATGAAAGTAAAATCAGGATAGAAGATATAAAAAATGAATGTGCTTAAAGAAAACAAAAAATCAATAATTTTTATGGCGCTTCCGTTTATTCTCATGGATGTATTCACAAGATTTATGGGATTTAAATGGGACGTGCTCCATTACTATGTATTTGTTGCAGCGTTGTTCACCTTGTTGTGGACAGCGCTGATTGTCGGTATAGTTCTTTCACTCAGGAAGACGGCAGCGAGGATAGTGTATATCGTGTTCTTTGTATTTTCACTGGTGTTGTACCTCACAAACGGCATATATTATTCGCTGACAGGTTTCTTCTTCAATACAAATCTTATCAGAATGGCAAGTGAGGGCAAATCATACATTATGGATACCATACTTGGCACGAGTCCATGGGTATATGCGAGTGTAGTTCTGATGATAGTGCTGGCGGTCATTGGCTGCAGGCACATCCCGGTACAGTCACAGTTTCAGAAGAAGAGATTTGCGGTGGTTGTCATAGGATTCCTTGTGATCCATACATGTCTGCCACTTATGTACGGCAAGACGACAGATTCACTGAAATGGAACTCATTTGACCGCTCGGCAAATGTGTACAGAGATTTCAATGATGTGAACAAAGGCATGAAGATCACAGGAATGTACGAGTTCATTGTGAGAAACATCTATGTGGAGTATCTGAAGCCGGAGGAAAAGATCACCGACGAGGAAAAACAGTTCCTTGATGCTGAGTACAGCGGAGGGGAGCAGGAGGCAGACAATTCATATACCGGAATCTACAAAGGAAAGAACGTGATATTTCTTCAGCTTGAGGGAATGGATGAATGGCTGCTCAATGAGAATGATACACCGAACCTGTGGGCTCTCAAGGAGCATGCGATCAATTTCAACGATCACTATTCGATATATACAGGCGGTGGATCTACATTTAACTCTGAGCTAGCGGTTAATACTGGATTCACAACACCTGTGACATTTAACAAGAATCCGTATTCGTTCAATGAGAACACATTTGCGGATACTCTTCCGCAGCTGTTTAAGGCACAGGGATATTCAGCAAATGCTTTTCATATGAATAAGGGAGAATTCTATTCCAGAAAGATCAATTATTCAAGCTGGGGATATGACAATTATTTTGGACTGAAGGACGTACAGAATTACAAGGATCTCTCATATAAGCTGGACAGAGAGCTGATACTGAACGAGACATTTTACAAGAATATGTTCCAGCAGGATGGTCCATTTCTGAACTATGTCATAACATATTCGCCACATACACCTTTCACGCCTGAGAAGGAGGTGGCACATCTCCTTCTTGCAGAGAAGTATGGTGAGGATAATATTCCTGACCTGAGCGAAGAAGAATGTGCAAGGCTTCAGGCGGGAGAGACGGACAATATGGTTGGGCTGCTTATCCAGGCGCTCAAGGACAACGATCTGTATGATAATACTGTGATCGTGGCGTATGCGGACCACTATCTGTACACTCTGAATGACAAGTCGGTTCTTGACAAATACAAGAACACGTCAAATAACCTTATAAATCATACACCGTTCTTCATCTGGAGCAGTGACCAGGAAAGGGTAGATATCGATCAGCCGACGTCTCAGCTGAACATACTGCCAACAGTTCTTAATCTGTTCGGCATAAAGTACAACGTCAACCGCTATCTTCTTAAGGATGCATTGGCACCTGATTATCAGGGCGTGGTATTTTTCAGTGATTACTCCTGGTATGATGGAAAAGTCTATGTGGAAGATGGCAAGGTCACAAATGGTGGCAGGATAGATGCTGAAAAGCTTGAGGACACAAGCACGTGGGTCAACAATGTTATACGGAAAAATGACCTTACTTTGAAATTTGATTATCTGAAAAATTTAAGCGAATAAAAATACCCCTGTTCAAACCAGGTTTTTATCAAACCTGTATGGACAGGGGTTTTGTAATTCTTTCTTTGAGTTCCTTTGCCATAATCCGTCTCATTGCATCGTTCATAGATTGTTCCTCCTTCCAGACTTCAATTTTTTCTTCGTTAACATTGGATACAATAGCGTTTCTGCTTTTACTTCCCGCGGGAGATACTTTCTATAGAGAATACATGAATATGTATGGATCATCAAGACGTTTGGGAGATGTTTAACACAGAGTTCACAGAAATCAACAGAGCGTATATTTACTGTATTTTAGCCTACAGGTTTACTCCTTAAATGTGCAAATGTGTGTTAAACTGTAAAGAGTTAAAAATTGAAATTTTTCGCAGAGAGATTTAGAAAAATGATATAAAGGAGGGGGACAAATATGCGCTTAATCCACTTATCTGACCTCCACATAGGAAAGCGTGTCAACGAGTTTTCCATGCTGGAAGATCAGGAGTATATATTAAAAGAAATTCTGGGTATCATCGATGAAGAGAAGCCGGATGGAGTCATCATAGCCGGTGATGTCTATGACAAATCGGTGCCAGGAGAGGAAGCGGTGAAGCTGCTGGACAGCTTCCTGACATCCCTGGCAAAGCGAAAATTACAGGTGTATATGATAAGCGGCAATCATGATTCTGCTGCAAAGCTGGCGTTTGCGTCAAAGCTCATAGATCTGAGCGGAATCCATATATCACCTGTGTACGATAAGTTGCGATTTGCAGGAAACGAAAGAGGAAAACTTGCACCGCTGGAGCTTGGTGATTCGGATGGATTTACAGTGAAGATACATATGCTGCCATTTGTGAAGCCGGCTACGGTCAGAGCAGTATTTCCGGAGGAGGCAGGTGAGATCGGTGATTACACAGATGCCTGCCGGGTGGCCATAGAGCACATGGAAATAGACGAATCTGAGACAAATATTCTGGTGGCACACCAATTTGTTACTGGTGCTGAACGTTCAGAGTCAGAGGAGAACGTGGGCGGCCTTGATAACGTGGATGTGTCTGTATTTGAGCCGTTTGATTATGTGGCACTTGGACATATACATGGACCGCAGAAGGCGGGCAGAGAGACTGTCAGATATTGTGGCACACCGCTGAAGTATTCATTGTCAGAAGCAAAGCATACAAAGTCGGTTACTGTTATCGACATTCCGGAGAACAAAAAAGTCGATATAAGAACCGTGCCATTGACACCGCTTCACGAACTCCGTGAGATCAATGGGACATTTGACGAACTGATGGATAAAAAGACATACGAGGGCGAGACGGTGGATGATTATCTATATATAGTCCTCACCGATGAGGAGGATGTCCCGGATGCACTTGGCAAGCTGAGGACAGTGTATCCGAACATCATGAAGCTCCGTTATGACAACACCAGAACCCGGACAGAACAGGTTATAGACGATGGCGTGGTGCTTGAGGGCAAGAGCATGATAGAACTCTTCGACGAGCTCTATGAAAAGCAGAACAACCAGCCGATGAACGACGAACAAAGAGCATTCATGCTGGACGTGATAGGCACAGTGGATAAAGAAGTATAGTGATGATGTTGGGAGCACATGGGCCTGAGTATATAACTGTATGTTATGTCTGAGGTGCTGGGTATCACCATATCAGGGGAATTTGAAACCGCCGGTCCTTAGGTGACGCCCTAAAGCGGCACCTTAGTACCGCTGCAGGTTGAAATAAGCGGGAGCGACCCCGGATATGGTGATACCCAGCACCTCAGACGGATAGGAGTAATATATATCAGGCCCATGTGTTCCCGGAGAGGAGCGTTATGAGACCATTACATTTGACTATGTCGGCATTTGGCCCGTATGCGGGAGTGCAGATGCTGGATCTGGATAAATTGGGCGACAACGGCCTGTACCTTGTGACAGGTGATACCGGCGCAGGAAAGACAACCATATTTGACGCCATTTGCTATGCGCTTTATGATGCGCCGAGCGGCGATGGCAGAAGTGCAAATATGATGAGATCCACCTATGCGGAGATGACAGTTGACACTTATGTGGAGCTGGTATTTGCACATATGGGAAAGGAGTATACGATCAGGAGGAACCCTGACTATGAGCGGCCAAAACTCAAAGGCGAGGGCGTGACGACCCAGAAAGCGGCTGTGGAGTTTCATCTTCCGGATGGCTCTGTCATCGCAGATAGAAAGAAGGCAAATGCCTATATATTGGAGCTCCTTGGAGTTGACAGGAATCAGTTCACACAGATATCCATGCTGGCACAAGGGGAGTTCAAGAAACTTCTTGTGGCGGATACCGTGGAGAGGCAGAAGATATTCAGCAAATTATTCCACACTTCAAAATATTATGTGCTTCAGAGTAAACTTCAGGATGAGACAAGAAAACTTTACAATGAGTGTGAAGATAAAAAGAAGAGCATAGAGCAGTATGTGGCCGGAATAGCCTGCTGCGAGGATGATCCGGTAAGCTGCCTTGTCGACAAGGCGAAAGCTGGCCAGATGCCGGTCGCTGAGGTGGTATCGCTGATAGATGAGATCATCGGTGCGGACAGCGAGAAATGCAGACAGTATGAAAAAGAGAGGGAGACTATTGACAGAAAACTTGCGGAGTTAAACACGCAGCTTGGAAAGGCCGAGCAGCTTGAGAAGACGAAAGCAGCTCTTGAGAAAGCAAAGGCTGACCTTGCTATTGTCCAGAGTAAAAGAGAGATCGCGGCAGTTGAGTTTGAATCAGCAAAGGCCGCATATCCCGAGATCAAGGATCTGCAGAGCAGGGCGGCAGTCATTGAAAATGAACTTCCAGATTATGATAAGCTGGATGAACTTCGAAATCAGGCTTCCAGAGAGACCATGGAGCTTTCGAAAATCAGCAAGGATCTGGAGACGGTAAGGAAGAGAGCGGCTGACCAGCAGACAGAAATCGAGAATCTCAAAACTGAGTACACAGCTCTTGAAGGTGCGGGTGAGAAACGTGCTGAACTGACAGCGGCAAAGGACAAATTGTTGTCACGACGTGAGAGCCTTGATGAGCTTGAAAGTGAATTTGCCAACTTGCGAAAAAGAAGAAAGCAGGCAGAGCAGGCCCAGAAAAGATATCTGGCAGACAGAGAGTCATACAACAAATATAAGAGCATTTATGAGGCGATGGATCAGGCGTACAGAGATGGTCAGGCGGGAATCCTTGCCAGAGGACTTTCTGATGGCAAGGCCTGTCCAGTATGCGGCTCAACGTCACATCCAAAGCTGGCAGTGTGCGAGGTCATGCCACCATCTGAAAATGAACTTAAAACTGCAAAAGATATGAGCGAGCAGGCTCACAGTAAGGCAAATGCCAGTGCGGCCGATACTCAGGTTGTGGCGGCAGGTGTTAAAGATGCTGAAAAGCTCATAGCCGGGCAGTTTGCAAAGATATTTGGCGAAGAGCCTCAGGGGGATGCTTTGAATGTGGAAGAACTTTCAGGCAGAACACAGGAAGCCATGGAGGATGTGACCGCCCAGATAGAAGATATCACACACAGGATAGCCGAAGAGAAGAAAAGGGCTGACAGGCGTGATATGCTGGACAAAAAGATCCCTCAGGAAGAGAAAACATTTGCCAATATGCAGACAGAAGTGGCAGAACTTGACAAGCGTATAACAGCACTTCAGGCAAAGCTTGAGTCAAACAAAAAACAATGTGACGAACTGGCAGCAGGACTTAAGTTCAAGGACAGTGTGACAGCAGCAAATGAGATGAGGATACTTCTTGTAAAAGCCCAGCGGATTCAGAAGACTTATGATGATGCGGAGAAGAAGCACAGTGTGATATTGCAGAATATCAGCACGATAGAGGGGCAGATAGATGCGCTTACGAAGACCGTTGAATCTGCAGAGCGTCAGGACATAGAAAAGCTGAGAATTGATCTGAACGCACAGAAGAGTGAGCTTTCCAGAGTGAGACTTGAGCTGCAGAATATAAACAGCCGCATCAGGACAAATGAGAATGCCAGGGAGAATATCGGCAAGCGGTCAGATGAGCTGACAGCAGTCACGGACAAATATAGAAATGTAAAGGCTCTCTATGACACTGCGTCGGGCAATGTCACAGGTAAGAATAAGATAACATTTGAGACGTACATTCAGATGACATATTTTGACAGAATCATACGGCGTGCAAATCTCAGATTCCTTAAAATGTCAGACGGTCAGTATGAACTTAGAAGAATCATGGAACCAAACAGCAATCAGAAGAAGACCGGTCTTGATCTCTGTGTAGTAGATCACTATAACGGAAGCAGGAGAGATGTGAAGTCGCTGTCCGGAGGTGAGTCTTTCATGGCGTCGCTGTCACTTGCACTCGGACTCTCTGATGAGGTTCAGGCTTCGGCGGGAGGCATCCAGATAGACACGATGTTTGTGGATGAGGGCTTCGGTTCTCTTGACACAGAGAAGACTTTGCCGCAGGCATACAACGCTCTGGCCAGTGTGACAGAGGGCCGCAAGCTGGTGGGAATCATCTCACACGTGACTGAGCTCAAGGAAAAGATAGACCGGCAGATAGTTGTGGAGAAAGACAAAACCGGCAGGGCGAAGGCGAGAATGGTGGTGTGAAAGCAAAATATTATGTGTGCGAGTATTGGGTCAATACTTGTTCTAATTTATTGAAGTTTACACATCTGCTGGTAAGTCTGCGATTTTTGTCAGGAAAATAAGTTGTAAGAGAGTAAATTTCTTAAATATAAAAGAGCTGTGCTAAATGCACAGCTCTAAAAACCTTTTTGCATGGTAGGGCTCCCATAAAATTGCTCATTTATTTTGTATGGTAGAACATCCATATTAAATTTGTTCATTTATTTTATATGGTAGAACACCCATCTCTTAAAGTTCCCATTTCGCATGGTAAGGTTACCATAAACATATCATACCATACAAGAATTCTAACATTCAATAATGCTAGTGTCAATTAGAGCTTACTTATTAGTATCTTATTATGATATGAGAATATCCTAAAAAGTATGTGATATCAAGTGCTGTCATTGATATTTAATGAAACATTTATAAAAATATACATTGCGGATAAATGTTAGTTTGTGTTATTTGCAAAGGTTACATTTATCGTATAGTTTGTTATGTTAAGTGACGACATATATGAGTTTATAATAGTGCAGGCATTTGCTTTTGCATCATCAAATAATCCCTTGTCGATTGCATTCTGTTCTTCGGATGCTTTCAAATCAGCAAAAGATTCAGCATAGTCAGTTACGTCAGTAGGGTAAAATAGATTTTATAAAGGAAAGAGATATAGAGCTATAAGGGTTTTAAGAAAGTATATTACCTTGAGGTTATGGCAAGATGTAACTCCGAGCTGGCGAAGGCGGCATTGTAGCCTTAAATCCCTTGATTACAAGGAGGAATATAGGCGCTGATTTTGTAGAAAAAATAAAAAAGTTCCATTATAATTGTATCGGACTAAGGAATATAAGGACGGTGCATTATAATGGAACTTTTTGATATATGTGATGAACAGGGCAATCCCACAGGGGCGACAGTTGAGAGGAGTGAGGCACATGCACACGGCATATGCCACAGAACTGCCCACATCTGGATAGCAAAGAAAGAGAATGGCAGATATAAGGTGCTCCTGCAGAAAAGAGCCATGAACAAGGATTCATTTCCGGGGAGATATGACACCTCTTCCGCAGGGCATATACAGGCGGGTGATGAGCCTATGGAGTCGGCTCTCAGAGAACTCGGAGAGGAGCTTGGTATAAAGGCCGAAGCGGAAGATCTCGATTTTGCTGGAACATTCAGAATTCAGTATGAGAAGGAATTTCATGGCAAGATGTTCAGGGACAATGAGGTGGCATTTGTGTTCGTGTACCAGAAATCGGTGGACATAGAGGACCTGACAATACAGAGGGAAGAGCTGGACGGTGTGTGCTGGTTTGATCTTGAGGACACTTATGAAGCATGCAAGAAACATGATCAGAAGTTCTGTGTGCCGCTTGGTGGGCTTCTGACGGTTAGAAGATACTTGAATGAAAGATAGTTATCATATGAAAAAAATAGAAAACATATGAAAAAATAGGTTGTCAGCTTGGTTAGCCTGTGCTAACATAACATATGTTATGGAAAACGATAAGCGCAGTGAAACGATAGAAAAACTGAAAAAGGCCGGCAAAGAGGAATTCCTTGAAAATGGTTATCAGAGGGCAAGCCTCAGAAGAATATGTAAGAATGCGGGAGTTACCACAGGAGCTTTTTACTTTTCATTTGAGAGTAAGGAAGCGTTGTTCAAGGCGATACTTGAACCTCTTGTGAACCAGTATGAGGTTATGTTGGGAAAGCTTATGCAGGCCGAGATTGATGATCCTGGCACAGGAGTTGATGCGGATAAATTCATGATGCAATTCCTACTAGCACATAGGGAGGAAGCTATGATCATCATGCACGGAGCTGGTGGCAGTTGTTACGAGGATTACCACATAAGAGTTGAGGAGTTCATGAGACACTCATTTGCAGCATACTACAGATCACAGCTTGGCTATGAGCCGGATGAGACTCTGATCAGGGTGCTGGCGAAGATACGGCTTGAGGGAGCCATGGCGATATTAAACGAGAATATTGATATGGAGAAGAAAATGTATCTGGCGGAAAAGATTGGCATCCATGCTATGGGCGGTACAGAAAAGTTGATAGAGAGTTTGAAGAAAGAGGTTCATCGATGATGAACCTCTTTCTTTTATAAACATAACAAAACATCCCAAGTGTTATATTTCATAAGGAGGGGCCCACGTAAGTGGGAGGATTCCTTGTGAAGCACGCAAACGCCGCGCGAAGCGCCTTTTCATGCGTTTGCTCCATTTATAAGGAGGGGCCCACGTAAGTGGGAGGATTCCTTGTGAAGCACGCAAACGCCGCGCGAAGCGCAATTAACAATATAATTGTAGGAGGAAATAAAAATGAACAGCACAAAAAATAACACAGCAAACAAATCAAAGATCGACATAACCGGAGTTCCGGAGACGATGCTCCAGACACTTTATGCAAGGGCAAAGGAGTCGAGGAAGCCGGATCATGCCATATACGACGGCAAGGCCATCGAGATAGTTGACCGTCTTGATTATGATTTTTCGCTTGCGGACAAGGATCTGGCGATGGGGAGCGGGGTCATAGCGAGAACTATAGTGCTTGATAAGATGGTGTTAGAATTCTTGAAAAAGCATAAGGGGGCTGTGGTCGTAAATATTGCTTGTGGCCTTGATACCCGCTGTTACAGAAATGATGGTAGATATAAAAGGTGGTACAACATTGATCTGCCGGAGACCATGATGGTCAGAGCTAAATTCCTGAAGGAAGATGGCCCGGTGTATCAGATTGCAGAGTCTGCCATGGATGACAAATGGGCTGACATGATGGAGTATGCCGGTGAACCTGTACTTGTCATCATAGAGGGACTCACAATGTATCTGACGGAGGCTGACGTAAAGAAGATATTCGACATAATATACAGAAAATTCGATCATGCAACAATATTTGTGGAGACCATGGCGCCGTTCATGGCAAAACATATCAAGGAGAAATCCATCCATGGAAGCCATGCGAAGTTCTCCTGGGGTGTGTCGAACGGAAAGAAGCTGGCAGAGATCATTCCAAAATACAGATACATTAAGCAGCACAGTCTGGTAGAGGGTATGGCGGAGTTCATACCGGTGTATAAAGTCATTGGCAAAATACCATTTGTCAGCAATATATCTAACAAGATAGTGGTGATGGAGCAGTGATAAATATGCGGAATGAATAGTTTTGCCGGATGGCGCAGGTCATCCGGTTTTATTATGTTGGTATACAGATCAGGTTTAATTATATAAAAGGGTATTGACATAAATTAAAAAGGCATTTATGATACAGTAAAATTGCAAATGATTTGCAAATTCGAGAAGAGGGATTGCATGGCGAGAGAGTATAAGACAAGAATAAGTCAGGCTATAGAGGCATTTGCTGCAGAAAGGCAGGACAGAGGTTTTTGCGCAGCTGATGTAAGTGTGTATTTGGATAAGAATGGCATAGATGCGAATACAACAACAGTATATCGTAATCTAGACCGCATGGTTACCCAGGACAAACTGATAAAGTATCAGGACCCTGATGGTAGTTTGAGTCTGTATAGAATGGGAAAGACAGATCATAGTTGCCACGAACACCTTCATATGCAGTGTGTTGAGTGCGGAAGAGTCATACATATAGACCGCGATATCATGAATCACATAGCTAAAGGCGTTCAGGAGAGGTATGGATTTATGATCGACTGTGACAGATCGTCGATATGCGGTATTTGCAAAGATTGTCAGAGGCGTTGTGGAGTCGCTGTAGTCTAAACTAAACGGGATTGTTACAGATTGGCTGTATCGTTACGGTCATATCGAAAACTATATATCCCGAAATTCCTAAAACGAAAAGGAGGTGCGCAGCATGAGTAAAAAGAGAATAATGTCATGGATTCTTATAGTGTTCTTTTTGTCGGGAGCAATTTTCTCCTATGGCTATATCGCTCGTAATGCGGAGCATGACTGTACAGGTCAGGAATGTCCGATATGTATGCATTTGCAGCAGGCTGCACAGTTTCTTTCAAATATAAAGACAATGTCAACTACGCCAGTATTTCTGGCGTTCTTAAGTGTGTTCACACTTGGAGTGGTATTGGTGTATACCCAGGAGTATTGTACCGATACGCTCATTTCCCTAAAGGTGGAATTATTGAATTGATTTATCTTTTGTTTTCACAGTGGTAAAGACAGTGGTAGTTTATTAAAGTTACCCTATTTTACGGTTTTACAGAAAAACAATTTATATAAATCAATTTGGAGGATTTTTACAATGAAGAAAAATAGAATATTTGGCCTTATTATGGCATCTGTACTTACTGTTTCAGTATTTTGCGGCTGCGGAGCATCAGGGACGGCAGCAGATTCTGATCAGAAAGGGGGAGGCGCATCTGAAAATACTGCAAATGCTTCGAAATACAGTATTGTGTGCACGACTTTTCCTCAGTATGACTGGATCCGCAGTATCATAGGTGATGATTCCGATAAGTTTCAGCTTACTATGCTACTTGACCAGGGAACTGATCTCCATAGCTATCAGCCAACTGCAGAGGATATAGCAAAGATAGCTGATGCAGATATGTTTGTGTATGTTGGTGGTGAGTCTGACGGATGGGTGGATAGTGCCTTAAAAGAAGCAACTAATAAGAATATGAAGGTTGTAAATATGCTTGAGTCTCTGGGAGATGCTGTAAAAGAGGAAGAAGTAGTACCGGGTATGCAGGCTGAGGAAGAGGAGGACAGTGAGGAAGAAGAAGGTCCGGAGTATGATGAGCATGTATGGCTTTCTCTGAAGAATGCTGTGATTTTGGCAGATGTTCTGTCTGAGAATATACAGGAACTTGATCCAGAAAATAAAACAGATTATGTGGATAACGCCGCAGAATATGTGGACAAACTCAGCGATCTGGATAGAAGATACGAACTTACAGTTTCCGGGTCGAAGCGACAGGCCATTTTATTTGGAGACAGATTTCCGTTCAGATACATGGCAGATGATTATGGACTTACCTACTATGCTGCATTTGTGGGATGCAGTGCAGAATCAGAAGCAAGTTTTGAGACGATAACATTTCTTGCGCAGAAGGTGGATGACTTAAAGCTGCCGGTTATTCTGACGATAGAGGGTGCAGACCACAGTATAGCTGAGTCGATAAAGAAGGCAACGGAGTCAAAAAACCAGGAGATTCTGACCATGAATTCAATGCAGTCTGTGACGGCGAAGGATGTTGCCGATGGTGAGACGTATCTTAATGTGATGGAAGATAACCTGAACGTACTGTCACAGGCATTAAATTAAATCAGGCGATTTCAAGAAGTAAAAGAGGAGAAAATAATGTCATATATAACGTGCAAAGACTTGGCGGTTGGATACGATGGACGTGCAGTTGCGTCAGGCCTTAATTTCAGTATAGACAAGGGAGATTACCTGTGTATAGTTGGGGAAAATGGAGCGGGTAAGAGTACGTTGGTAAAAACTCTGCTTGGATTGTTGAAACCAATATCCGGGGAGATAAAATTTGGCGATGATATTACATCTGGTGATATAGGATATCTGCCGCAGCAGACTCCCGTGCAGAAGGATTTTCCTGCGACTGTGTGGGAGGTGGTTTTGTCGGGGACGTTGCCAAAGTGCGGAGAACGCCCTTTTTATGGCAGAAAGGAAAAACGCCTTGCACAAGATCAATTAGAAAGACTTGGAATATGGGATATACGTAAGAAATGTTACAGGCATTTGTCAGGAGGGCAGCAGCAACGAGCCCTTCTGGCGAGAGCTATGTGCGCGGCAGAGGACCTTATCCTACTGGATGAACCCGTGACCGGACTTGATCCTGTGGCCACAGCTCAGTTTTACCAGATGATACAGCAGTTAAATGAAAATGGTGTTTCGGTGATCATGATATCACATGATCTGCGGGCAATAGATTGTGCGAAACATGTTCTTCATATGCATCATGGCAGCTCGTTCTGGGGCAGTAAAATAGAATATAAAAAAAGCAGATATTGGGATATGATTTCCGCAGAAAATGAGAAAGGTGGTGGACAGCGTGCAGATTATTGATAAATTAACTTTCTATATGCAGTATCCATTTGTCAGGTATGCGCTTGTTGTTGGAGTCCTTATAGCTTTGTGCTCGTCACTTTTCGGTGCAACATTGGTTCTCAAAAGATTTTCATTTATTGGCGATGGCCTTTCTCACGTAGCATTTGGTGCAATGGCTATAGGGTCAGTCCTGAAACTGACAAATAACACGATCATAGTCATGCCTGTTACTGTGGCGGCAGCGATTTTCATACTTATGTCAGGGAAAAATGCTAAGCTCAAAGGAGATGCAGCGATAGCAATGATGTCAGTTGGAGCTCTTGCTGTAGGTTATATGATAATGAATGTGTTCTCAACATCGGCAAATGTATCGGGTGATGTGTGCTCTACGCTATTTGGTTCAACGTCCATACTCACACTTACAATGGGAGAGGTGTGGCTGTGCATAGGGATGTCAATATTTGTAATAGCCTTTTTCTGCCTGTTCTACAACAGGATATTTGCGGTTACATTTGATGAGAGTTTTACAAGAGCAATCGGAAAAAATGCAGGAGCATACAATCTGACTCTGGCTGTGATAATCGCTGTTATCATAGTTCTGGCTATGAATCTGGTGGGCTCGCTGCTCATCACAGCGCTTTTGGTGTTCCCTGCGCTCTCGGCAATGAGGGTTATGTATAGCTTCAGATCTGTGGTGATTTATTCTGCCATACTTTCGGTTATGGGAACCCTGATTGGGATGCTGGTATCTATATTATTTTCGACGCCGGTGGGATCCACGATAGTGGTATTTGATATGGTTATATTTGCACTCAACTGTATTGTTGGGAAAGTGATGAGGAGGTAAGAATTATGTATAAGAACGGAAATATAAGAATGCATGGCTGCGGACAAAGACTGAAGCGGTTTATGGCGTTGATATCAGTGTTGAGTATGGTGCTGACTGTCACGGGGTGTAGTGGAGATTCGCAGACTGCGGGAAGCCGCCTTAATACAGAGAATGCAGTTGATAAGGTGCTTAATCAGAAAACAGGCGGTGAAGATGCGAAAACCATAACAGAGACAGGAACCACAACAGAGATGGAAACCACAACGGAGACGGAAACCACAACAGAGATGGAAGCTGCAGATGTAACGGATTCGACATCAGAGCCGACATATGGACAGGTGGTAAATGGTGACAGCTCGGTTATAGCACAATACAAATCTGATGGTGTGGATGTGGACCTTACACTTATGGGGAGCGATCTTGTGTATGCAACGGTATATCAGATGATGTCAAAGCCGGAGGAATATGAGGGAAAGACTATAAGAATAGAAGGAAAATACTATGCATCATATTATCCGATAACGGACAAATATTATAATTACTGCCTTATAGCTGATGCTCTGGCATGCTGTAGTCAGGGGCTTGAATTTGAACTCGCAGGGGGTGCGGTATATCCGGATGATTATCCGACGGATCAGAGTGAGGTGGTTGTGACGGGAGTATTTGAAACCTACACAGAGGAGGCTGGACAGACATTTTATTACTGCCGACTGAGAGATGCAGAATATCAACTGGTATCGGGGAATGATCAGTAGAATGAGAACAGCATAATATTATATAGAATCCGGGCAGGTCAAAAATGTCCGGATTTTTATACAAGTGGTGAGTTGGTGCCGAGCTAGCGAAAAAAGTTTGATAAAATGAAAACAGAAGGGAAGTGATGAAGTGAAAGATAAATACAAAGACGTACAAAAACTCACAGACAATCCGTTCCTCAACCTCTATCAGATAGATGCGATTGACACAGAAGGAAAAGACTTCAATTATTACTTTGCTTCAAGGAATAACGAAAACGACATCAAGATAAAGACCCACGATATAAAACCGGAAGGAATAGTTATATATGGAGTTAAGCTGGAAAGTGAGCCAAAGCTGGTGCTTATAAAACAGTACAGATATCCCCTTGATGCGTATATATATGAACTCCCTGCAGGACTGGTGGATGGAGATGAGACTCCGGCGCAGGCTGCAGTCAGAGAGATGAAGGAAGAAACCGGATTTTCTCTTGAAGTATATGAGGGTGGGGCAGCGCTCTATAGAAGACCGTTCTATATGGGACCGGGATTTACAGATGAGATGAGCTGCGCAGTATTTGGTACGGTTACAGGAACACCAAATCTTGACAATAGTTTAACTTAAAAATAAAATAAAAATTAAGTTGTTTAACCACGTAAAAATAAAGCGAGAAGGACTAGTTATGGCAAAATCAGTAAAATTGGGAGACATAGCTGCCATTGTTGGCGTGAGTACCGTGACGGTCTCAAAGGCACTTTCTGATCAGAAGGGTGTTAGTGAGAAACTCAGAGTACAAATCAAACAGCTGGCAGATGAGATGGGATATCAGTCGCCATCTGAGATCAGAAAGATGACTGCTAAGAAAAAGTATAATATAGGAGTGCTCATCCAGGAGATATATCTTGGAAAGTACCCGTCATTCTATTGGCAGTTATATCAGGTGCTGAACAAAAAGGCAGTGGCAAGAGGCTGTTTTACTATGCTGGAGTTTGTTGCCATGGATAGTATATTGAATGCCGAGATGCCTATGCTTTTGGAGGATGATAAGGTAGACGGAATAGTGGTTGTTGGTTCCATGGGCAAGGATTATCTGGAGAAGCTGGAGAAGACAGCTAAGGTTCCTATAGAGTATGTGGATTACTATGACAATTCGAGATCAATCGACACTGTCATAGCAAACAGCTTCTATGGAAGCTATATGCTTACTAATTACCTTTATGATATGGGACATAGGGATATTGCATATGTTGGAACTGTAGGTTCAACGAGCAGTATAACTGACAGATATCTGGGCTATATAAAGTCTCTGCTGGAGCATAATATTCCGTTCAGAGAAGATTGGGTTATTCAGGACAGAGATGTGAAGACGGGGCAGTTTGACGAGGAGAACTGTTTTAAGCTTCCTGAGGATATGCCTACAGCGTTTGTGTGTAACTGTGATCCTGCGGCTGCAACACTCATAAAGAAACTCAATGCTGCGGGATACAGAGTTCCTGAGGATGTGTCCGTTGTGGGATTTGATAATTATATGTATCCTGGAACCTGCAATATAGGTGTGACCACATATGAGATCAATATGCAGGAGATGGCAGAGAGAACCCTCCATAAGATCACAAAAAAGATATCAAATGAAAAATATACAGGTGGTATATATGTCGTGGATGGTCGGATTGTGATAAAGGACAGTGTTGCCAGAGTAGAAAGATAGCGGAGTTGTACCGGTGTTTTTTTTGAGCAAGTTTATAAAAGGAAGGATGATCTGAGCATCCAGGTGCATCCGGACGATGCATACGCAGCAGAGCATAGACGTTATAACAGTTCCTGCAAAACCGGTTGAGGACAGCGTTATAAGTGTCAAGGCGGACAAGGCAAATGAACTCTGTGAGCTTATAAGCTGTAAGTATTATACAGTATACAAGCTGGATGTTGAGGGAAAGGCAGAGCTGAATGTGGGCGATAAGCCGTTCCTTATCATGTCTGTGGTTGAGGGAAGTGGAGCAGTGGATGGAAACGCTATAAAGAAAGGTGATCATTTTATCCTGCCAAATGGATACAGCAACCCTGTATTTGAGGGCGATATGGAGGTAGTAGCATCCACAGTTTAATGAGCACTTTGATAAGCCTTGCAAGGTTAGTGTATCTCTTGGAAGCTGCCAGATTCTGGAATACGACAAGAAAGGTATTCAGAATGCCATGACGATGGCTGACGAGAAGCTGTACGAGGTGAAGAAGTACAGGAAGAAGGATGTTGTAAAAGTTAAGAATTGATAATTTATATAATAAATAAAAGGTATGATCAGGTTACATTGAGTGTAGCTTGATCATACCTTTTTGTTTCTAATTATTTTTCTGGTTATTTTTAGCCTTCAAGGCGGCGAGCTCGGCTTTTAAGCTGGCGATCTCGGAGTCTTTCTCTGCAATCAATGCATTTGTTCTTTCACGTTCGGCTGCCAGTAATTTTTCGTCTCTTTCTGCTAAAGCTCTACACAATGGTTGTTCTCCTCCCTTCGAATCAACAGCAGTATAATAAAGATTTGCATCGCCGGATAAGATTCCGGCTAAGGCTAATGTTGAATTATCAACAATGGATGTGTCTGTATCTGCTGTATACGAATATATAGAATGTAACACCAGTCTCAACTTATCAAGTGCTTTGTTATTAAATGATAAATCCTCATCGTGCCCAATGTCAATAACATATAGTGGGTAATCGGGGACGAATGGGGATATTTTATCATCCATATCCATCATCGCATGCAATGAGTTTGGACCATCCCATGGATCTTCTCCCGTATAAAATACAACAGTAACTATCGGCGTTATCTTTGTACCCTTCTTTATACCTGATAATCGTTCATCTACAGTCCATTCGGTCTTGTTCTGATTATTCCCTATTGTAGACAATTCGGAACTATATTCCAAAGCATCATATAACATTTTCCTAATGGGCATAGAATAATGGACTTTTGATTGATCTTCTATACCTAATATAACAAGATAACCGAGCTTTGTCCTCCGAATGTTGTCCCTATACTTATTCACTTTCTCTACTTTGTATTTCTGCTTGCCATTGTGTATTTTTATTGATTCTGCATAAGCGGTGTTATCAGGTTCTAGTTCATCTGCTTTTATAATGGTTTCGTTGTCAAAAAAGAATCCGTTGAACAGAGCCGCAAATGTTTCGTTGTTTTTAAAGAAATCCTTCAATGCAGAATCGGGACTTGGCATAGTTTGTGTCACAGTTTCCCTCCTTATGAAAAATTCCCGGCCGGTAGGCATACTTTAGGCGATTAAAATTGGTATGTCAATAGATTTGGGCAAATGCGCTTATAAAGCGAATTTGTGACGCTGAGAGTGGAAAAATGGGCTAAAAATGAGGGGAATTTTACTTTTTGTAAAATCTATGTTCCCAGATAAAATGTATAAATACAGAAAAAATATCTAATAATACCTGTGTGATACATATTGTGTATGGAGGTGTTGTTGAGATGAAAAGAAACGCGCATAATCAAAAAGAAGAGCAGAATATAAAACTGGAAATTAGTTCGAAGTCTCAAAGTGTGGGTGAGGAAGATGGCAGGAAGCAAAGAAAAAATGATCATAGATGGAAGCTGGTTTCGGATTCCGGCTGTAGTCTGCTCGTGCCGGATGGATCGGATGGACTGGCTGGAATAGATATAGATTATGCTGAGGTTCCGTTTACAATATCTGTTGATAACACAGATTATATAGATGAACCGGGTATAGATATAGGGAGGATGCTCGAACATATTGAGAACAGTCAGTCAGGCGGCAGGACGAGCTGCCCTTCGCCGCATGCATGGATTAAGGCGTGGGGGGATGCGGAGAATGTTATTGCATTTACGTTGTCAGCTGCATTGTCAGGGAGTTACAACAGTGCCATAGCTGCAAGACACATGGCACTTGAGAAAGAGCCGGACAGGAATATTGCGGTAATAAACACATGTGGTGCGGGGGGACTTCTGGAACAGCTGACAAATATAATATATGAAGGTATTTGTGATGGTGATTCATTTGATGCCATAGTAAGTGCTACCGACAAAGCAGTGCGAGAGACGCAGGTAATGTTTGCCTTGGGGAGTCTGGACAACCTGATAAAGGCGGGCAGATTAAATAAGCTTGTGGGGTATGCGGCTCATAGATTCAATATATCCGCAATAGGAGTGGCATCACCTGGCGGACGAATTGAACTCAGACACAAATTCAGAGGCATGAAGAAAACATATGGCAAGCTGATAGACACTCTCCGGGAGACAGGATTTACAGGGGGAGAGCTGGTCATAAGCCACTGTATGAATGAGGAGGGAGCAGAGAAACTGGGGCATCTTATCAAGGCTGAATGGCTCGACACGGATGTGAGCGTCGTACCTGCAAGTGGACTGTGCAGCTATTATATGGGAAAAGGCGGTATGATAATAACATATCGTGAGTAGACCGATGTGTGGAGATCATATAAAATACGTGGAGTAGACAAAATAATGAAAAATAATTAAAAATAATGGAAGGCTGCCGCACCTTCTATTATTTTTTGTGTATTAACCTATTGACATAGTAGGTAAATGGGAATATCCTATTTTTGCGAGTCAGATATTGACTTATTACGTCAAAAAAAATGGCGGCTGAGGGTGATGATTGGAATGACCGTATATTTGCGGCTGGAATGTGGTCACACTCATATGTAAGGAGGATTTACAGATATGGTGATTTCTTCAAAGGGAGAATATGCCCTGAGGGTCATGGCAGACCTTGCCATAAATCATGACGGCAGATTTATTCCGTTAAAAGAAATAGTTCAGAAAGAGGAGCTGTCCCAGAAGTATCTGGAGAGCATAATGCGCATGCTGTCCAAGGCAAATCTGATAGAGGCAGCCAGCGGACATGGCGGAGGCTACAGACTCAAAAAGGCTCCTGAGGAATATACATTGTGGGAGATACTTGAACTCACAGAAGGTGGGCTTGCGCCTGTTGCGTGTATGAAGAACAGCACGATGACCTGTGACAGATCCGAGCAGTGTTACACTTTGCCGATATGGCGAGGACTGGCTGAGCTGATACAGGATTATTTTAAAAGTAAAACTCTGGCGGATATAGCCAGAAATGTGGAATGAGCAGAGTAATTTGATACAAGCAAAAAGATAATTAAAGCTGGACAATTGAATCGCCGGATATAGCAGTGATAAAGCAATTGCCGGGCATGATATAAAAGGAGGCAGACTGATGTCAGATAAAAAGTTATTGGAAGTTAAGAATTTACATGTTGATGTTGAGGATAAACAGATCCTTCACGGTGTGAACCTGGAGATCGGCAAGGGTGAGACCCACGTACTTATGGGACCTAACGGAACAGGTAAGTCAACTCTTGGATATGCACTAATGGGCAATCCTAGATATACAGTCAGAGAGGGCGAGATATGGTTTGATGGTAAGAACATCACAGATGAGGCTGTCAATGAGCGTGCAAAGGCGGGAATATTCCTCTCATTCCAGAATCCTCTTGAGGTGCCTGGTGTGACACTCAGCTCATTTATAAGAAATGCCCTTGAGCAGAAGACCGGCAAGAGAATTCGTCTCTGGGATTTCAAGAAGGAGCTTGAGAGAACCATGGAGATCCTTCAGATGGATCCATCATATGCGGAGAGAGACCTGAATGTGGGATTTTCAGGTGGAGAGAAGAAGAAAGCAGAGATACTTCAGCTTCTGATGCTCAAGCCATCACTGGCAATCCTTGACGAGACAGATTCAGGACTTGACGTTGATGCAGTCCGTACAGTATCAGCAGGTATCGAGGAATACCAGAAGAACTGCAAGGGAAGTCTGCTTATCATCACACACAGCACCAAGATCCTTGAGTCACTCACCGTTGACTACACACATGTCATGGTTGAGGGCAAGATCATAGAGACCGGAGACGCATCACTTGTGGACAAGATCAACGAGTCAGGATTTGCAGAGTATGAAAGGATATAGAAGATGAAGGAAAAGACATATGTAGAGGACATAGACAGAAATATATATGACTTCAAGTATGACGACAAGGATGCCTACAAGCTTAAAGCTGGTCTCACACCTGAGATAGTTGAGCAGCTTTCAAAGGAGAAGCATGATCCGGCATGGATGCAGAATTTCAGACTTGAGTCTTTACAGATATACAACAATATGCAGGTGCCTGACTGGGGTCCATCCATCGAGGGTCTGGATATTGACAACATAGTTACTTACGTAAGACCAAATACCAAGATGAAGGGCAGCTGGGATGAAGTTCCTGAGGATATCAAGGATACATTTGAGAGACTTGGAATCCCTCAGGCTGAGAGAAAATCCCTTGCGGGAGTTGGTGCGCAGTACGATTCAGAGCTCGTATATCACAATGTTCGTCAGGAGGTTGCGGATATGGGAGTTGTGTACACTGATATGGAGAGTGCACTCACAGGTGAGTATGCAGACATGGTGCAGAAGCATTTCATGAAGCTCGTCACCCCTCATGATCACAAATTTGCAGCGCTTCACGGAGCTGTGTGGTCAGGCGGTTCATTTGTATATGTTCCACCTGGAGTAAAGGTTGAGATCCCGCTTCAGTCATACTTCAGACTTAATGCAGCGGGCGCGGGTCAGTTCGAGCACACACTCATCATAGTAGATGAGGGAGCGGACCTCCACTTCATAGAGGGTTGTTCAGCACCGAAGTACAATGTTGCAAACCTTCATGCAGGCTGTGTTGAGCTCTTTGTCGGCAAGAACGCAAAGCTCAGATATTCAACCATAGAGAACTGGTCAAAGAACATGTATAACCTGAACACCAAGAGAGCCCGCGTTGAAGAGGGCGGAACCATCGAGTGGGTATCGGGTTCATTTGGATCACATGTGTCATACCTTTACCCGATGAGCGTGCTCAAGGGCAAGGGCGCCAGGATGGAGTTCACTGGAGTTACATTTGCCGGTAAGGGACAGAACCTTGACACAGGAGCGAAGGTAGTCCATGCGGCACCAGACACAAGCTCATATATCAACACAAAGTCTATCTCTAAGGATGGCGGTATAAGTACATTCCGTTCATCCGTTGTAGTGACAAAGGAGGCTGAGAACTCCAAGGCAGCAGTTTCCTGCCAGTCACTTATGCTTGATTCGATATCGCGTTCGGACACAATACCGGCCATGGATATCAGAACCAAGAAGGTAAATGTGGGACATGAGGCACAGATAGGAAGCATCAGTGACGAGGCTGTGTTCTACCTGATGTCCAGAGGAATGAGTGAAGAAGACGCGAGAGCATGTATCGTCAGTGGATTTGCAGACAACGTATCGAAGGAGCTGCCGCTTGAGTATGCTCTTGAGATGAACAACCTCATCCGTCTTGAGATGAAGGGCAGCATAGGTTAAGGAGGTGCGGTGACATGGAGAACAATAACGAGATGAAGATCAACAAGCTCCCGGCAAAGACATGGTACTGGCTTCGCATGAACGACACAGCACTTAACTGGAATCCGGACATGGCGGGATGCAGTGTGAAGATAGATGGCGGCAAGGAAGCTGATAAGCAGGCTTCTGATTTCGATGGAATAGAGACTGGTGCAGGAAGAGATGCGGATGTACTCTTCGCACAGCAGGCAGCAGGAAGTGTACTTGTTGCGGACGAGACCAATAAAGGGCAGACAGTACACGTGCTGATAAATGGAACCGGGGCAAATGGCAGCAGCGGTTATGCTTACGTGCAGGCAGATGCCGGTTCGGATATGACGGTCATAGAGACATTTGGCGAGAATGCAGAGGGCGGCAGCCTGGCATTCCGTACACGCTTTAATATAGAGAAGGATGCACACATACGTCTTGTACAGATATTTATGCAGGATGAGAACACTACCATACTAAACGATGTGGGAAGTGAGTGTGCGGAGAACGGACAGCTCGATGTACTTCAGATATTTATCGGCAAGGGCAATCTGTACAACGGCGTGAGAACTGAGCTCATCGGTAAGCATGCATCAACCAACATGGATATAGGTTATCTGGGACAGAAAAAACAGGTTATAGATATAAATCTTGTTGTGAACCATATAGGCAAGAAGACCAACTGCAACATACAGGTGGATGGAACGCTTAAGGATGCTGCGGAGAAGATATTCAGGGGTTCGATAGATTTCAAGACAGGTTCATCGGATTCGAAGGGTGCTGAGACGGAGAATGTACTGCTGCTCGGCGATGATGTGGTGAACAAGACTATACCACTTATCCTCTGTGCAGAGGAGAATGTTGAGGGCTCACATGGAGCGACCATCGGTGAGCTTGATGAGGATACACTGTTCTATTTCGCATCAAGGGGAATCGATATGGAGACAGCCGAGGACATGATGACCAAGGGCAAGATGGAGGTCCTCTACCGCAAGATCCAGGACGAGAACACAGAAAAGCTGGTGGAGAAGCAGCTTGCGGAGGTAATGGAATATGACAGACAGGAATTATAGAGAGGATTTTCCTCTGCTTAGGAATAATGATACAGCTTATATAGACAATGCGGCCACAGCGCAGAAGCCACAGGTTGTCATAGACGCTGAGAGAGAGTTCTACGAGAAGAGCAATGCGAATCCACTGAGAGGATTTTATCCGCTCAGCCTTGAGGCGACAGAGAAGTACGAGAGTGCCAGAAAGGTTGTCAGGGATTTTATTCACGCTGACTCTGAGAAGGAGATCATCTTCACAAGAAACACAACGGAGAGTCTCAACCTCGTGGCATACAGCTACGCATTGAATAATTTGAAGGCTGGTGACGAGATAGCGGTTACGATCATGGAGCACCACAGCAACATGCTTCCATGGCAGATGGCAGCCAGAGTCACAGGCGCAACTCTCAGATATCTTGACTGCGAGAAGGATGGAACGCTGACTGACGAGACCATCAATTCCGGAATCAACGAGCATACGAAGCTGCTTGCAGTAGGTCATGTGTCAAATGTTCTCGGATGTGTGAATCCGGTCAGAAAGATGGCTGACAGGGCGCACAGCTTTGGCGCGGTCGTTGTTGTCGACGGTGCGCAGAGCACACCACATATGGCTATAGATGTGCATGAGCTGGGTGCAGATTTCTTTGCATTTTCAGGTCATAAGCTGATGGGACCTATGGGAATTGGCGTGTTATATGGAAGACAGGAGCTGCTTGATGCGATGCCACCATTCATGTCAGGCGGAGAGATGATAGATTCAGTTTCAAGGGATGGCGCTGTATATGCCGAACTTCCACACAAGTTTGAGGCTGGTACGGTAAATGCGGCTGGTGCAGTGGGACTTGCGGCTGCGATAGGCTACATCAAAGAGGTTGGATTTGACTATATAGAAAAGAGAGAATTGGAGCTTACCACCCGTGCCATGGAGGGACTTGCAAAGCTTCCTCATGTGCATGTGATCGGTTCAGATAAGCCAGAGAACCACACCGGAATAGTGGCGTTCACCATAGACAATGTACATCCGCATGATGTCAGCGAGATCATGGCGGCGGATGGAATAGATGTGAGAGCGGGACATCACTGCGCACAGCCACTGCTCGTACACCTGGGCGTGTACAATACGACAAGGGCAAGCTTTATGTTCTACAATACAGATGAAGAGGTAGATGCATTTGTGGAGAGTGTCGCAAATGTGAGAAGGAGAATGGGATATGCAGAGTAGAAATTTTTATAACGAGATCCTGACAGAGCACAATATGAGACCTGATTTCAAATATGATCTTCCTGCAGCAAATGTTGTGCTGGAGGGTGTAAATCCCAACTGCGGTGATGACATCTGGCTTAAACTTAAGGTTGAGAACGGAGTCATCGAGGACGGATCATTCGTGGGAGACGGATGTGCTATATCCCAGGCGTCGGCAGATATAATGCTTGGAATGATCATAGGAAAGACCAAGGAGGAGGCCTTGAAGCTTGGGCAGCTATTTCTGAAGATGATACAGGGGGAGGCTACAGACGAGGAGATAGACCAGCTTGAGGAGGCATCAGCGCTCAAGGATATAGCGCATATGCCGGCCAGAGTAAAGTGCGCGGTCCTCGGATGGCACACCCTTGAAGAAGCGCTGAAGAATATATCATAAGGGTGGATTCCTTATGATAATGCGGGCGCTGCGCGAAGCGCATCGGAATGCGCCTGCTCCACATATTGTAGAATTTCTTTATCTGCATCTTAACTATAGGCATGATATACTTCACTTGAATGTGTGAAAGCGGGCGCCGCTGGTAGAATCTATGTCGTTTGTGACATAAGGTGTACTGGTGGCGCTTTCTTTAAAATAATCCAAAAGGATTGATACATATGAAAAAAATTAATATACAAAAAAACACGAATAATACGGAATACAAATGCAAAGACATTATAAAAAATGTGCTGTTGATGCTGGTGATGATAGCCATAGGGGTTGGATTGTGTCTGATAATAAAGACAACATTTACTACAGACATATTGATACCGGCTGTTATGGTGTTTTCGGTATTCCTGATATCGGTGTTCACTGATGGATATGTGTATGGAATACTGGCATCTATAGTCAGCGTGATAATAGTGAATTTCGCATTTACATTTCCGTACTTCAAGATAGATTTTCTTATTCCTGAAAATATCACATCGGGGATAATCATGATAGCCATTGCGTTTATCACCTGTGGTATTACAAGCAAGATAAAGTATCAGGAAATGCTTAAGAAAGAAAGCGAGATGGAGAAAATGAGGGCGAATCTGCTGCGTGCAGTGTCACATGATTTTCGAACTCCGCTTACTACCATTTATGGTGCCAGCTCGGCACTTATAGAGAGTGGAAGCGAATTTACAGATGAGCAGAAGGAGAAGATGCTCAAAGGAATACAACAGGATTCCCAGTGGCTTTACCGTATGGTTGAGAATCTGTTGTCCATCACGAGGCTGGATGGTGATATTAAACTTATAAAGACGCCAATAGCCCTGGATGAACTCATAGATTCTGTGCTTATCAAATTTGCAAAGA
The DNA here is from genome assembly GCA_934270935.1 of uncultured Coprococcus sp. GTDB lineage: Bacteria > Bacillota > Clostridia > Lachnospirales > Lachnospiraceae > Coprococcus. Next base: position 30,532 of record CAKQQK010000015.1, read on the forward strand.
GATATCCTGATCAGGAGGTGGATGTAGAGCTGCCAGATGAGCTGGTCATCATACCGATGGATGCCATTCTCATAGAACAGGTTATCATCAACATTCTTGAGAATGCGGTTCAGCATGCGGAGGGAATGAAGAATCTGGCATTGAATGTGAAAAGCGATGACGACAGGGTTGTGTTTGAGATACAGGACGATGGTGGTGGAATACCGGAGGATAGGCTGAAACACCTGTTTGATGGCAGCCTCTTAGGAGACAGCTCTGATGAGGTGTCCGCGGACTGCAGGCAGAGAAAGAATGCCGGAATAGGGCTGTCGGTATGTGCGACCATCATAAAAGCACATGGCGGAGATATAAGTGCATACAATTCAAAAAATGGTGGAGCAGTATTCAGGTTTACGCTTGCTGCGATGGAGGTTACAGATGAGCAATAATAAGTATAAGGTTCTTATAATAGAAGATGAACAGAATATCAACAACCTGCTGGACACTCTCATGCAGGCAAATGGTTATCAGACGATCATAGCGACGTCCTGTGGAAGCGGTCTTATGATGTACGCATCCCACAGACCTGACATAGTGATACTTGATCTCGGACTCCCGGATAAGGATGGAATAGCATTCCTCACTGAGATAAGAAAGACTGATTTCACGCCCGTCATAGTTCTCTCGGCGAGGTCGGATGAGAAGGACAAGGTGGAGGCTCTCAATCTTGGCGCAAATGATTATGTGACGAAACCATTTGGCTCGGAGGAATTGGTGGCGAGGGTCAGATCAGCACTCCGTACAGCGCTTTATCAGGCACATGATAGTGAACTTCCGACAGGAAAATTCCAGACCGGGGATCTGGTCATAGACTATGAGGCGAGACGGGTGTTCATAGGTGATGCGGAGATCAAGCTGACACAGACTGAGTACAACATAGTCGATTTACTGTCAAGGCATCCGGGAAAGATGCTCACATACAGTTTCATCGTAAAAGAGGTCTGGGGCTACAATGACATGGGAAGTACAAAGAGACTTCAGGTGAACATGGCAAATATAAGAAAGAAGTTTGGCGTGAAGCCGGGTAAAAAGAGCTTTATCATCAATGAGCTTGGCGTCGGTTACAGGATGTGTGATGACAGCGAAGCATAGAAAAAGAGCAGGGACATGACTCAGAGCAGGAGCGTGGCCCCTGCTCTTTTCGTCTTTTTACACAAAATAATAGGTAACTATGACGAGTTGACAAACGTTGGTGTTAATTTATAATTAAAATGTAGTATTTTACGGCTTGAGGGAAAAATTACAAAATTAAACAGGAGGGAATGTATGAAAAAGTGTAGAAGAATCATGGCTTTTGTTGCGGTTGTTCTGGCATTTGCAATGGCATTTACGAATGTCAGTATACCTGCAGAGGCGGCAACTACAACAGTGAAGAGTATCTCGGTGACGAATCTTCCGTCAAATACTCTCACATTGAAGGCGGGCAAGACATTTGCCCTGAAGACGAATGTGGCAGCAAGTAAATTGAAATTTGCAACGAGCAACAGCCGCATAGCGACTGTGACATCTAAGGGAACGATAAAGGCGGTAAAGAGCGGCAAGGCGAACATCACCGTAACACTGAAGACGAATGCAACTGTAAAGAAGGTTATAAGTGTCACGGTTGGACGGCCTGTGACGGGCGTGAAGCTGAACAGAACTACGCTCACGCTTGTTAAGGGAAAGTCCGCTGTGTTCAGGACGACAGTAACACCTGCAAATGCAAGCAACAAAAAGCTTGTGTGGAAGAGCTCAAACACTGCAGTCCTTAAGGTGAGCACCACCGGCAGGATCACAGGTGTAAAGGCCGGCGTGGCAACAGTCACAGCAACCGCTGCGGATGGTTCAGGCAAGAAGGCTGTATGTAAGGTAACGGTAGTTAATCCGACAAAGGTGACATCGGTGACGGTGACTGATCCACTTACTATAAAAGTTGTATTGTCACAGGCACAGAAGCTTACTGCTTCTAATTTCAAGCTCAAGGCGGCGACAGTGGTCAATGGTGCATTTCTGATAAATATACCGCTTACCAGTGTGACCACCAAGGATTACAAGACTTATATATTAAAATTTGACGATAAATATATGCTTCCTATTCAGACGAGGGAATGTGTGATCGTCAGCGGTCTGTATGGAACCGGTACAGCCCGTACAGAGACATATTATTCTGCAGGAGCAGTTAAAGAGACGTCTTATAAATCATTTGTAAGCGAGCTGAATATTGAAACAGAGAAAAAGGTAAGTGTTAATACTGAGTGCTATTGTGCATTTTCGGTGTCAGGACTTCCAGAAGGAATAAAGTACAAGAGGATTCCGGAGGAATACGAAAGTATACGTCTTGTCGGAACTCCTACAAAGACAGGCACAACTATCTCCACAGTTGTAGCCAGAGATGAACTTGGAAATGTGTATATAGTGAAGGTCAAGTGGAATGTATATAGTGATTCTGTGATATCAGCAAGTTATGTAGATGGCTATTATGGAATCAATGCAGCTAATCCTGTTGTAAATGTCAGCAGCCAGATATCTGTAGGCGGCGGTTCAGGAAGCTATACATACGCAATAGTTGGAGATGATTACGGCCTTAGCGTGGATTCAAAAGGAAAAGTGAGCGGCCAGATCACCAAGGCGGGAACTTACTCGGTCAAGGTGAAAGTGACGGATGCAAAAAATACAAGTATCAGCAAGACCGTAACTTGCGTGATAAAGACTGTTGATGAGGTGGCGGTTATCGGAACTCTCAAGAGCAAGAACGGTGGGACTTTGCCAAGCTGGGCAGAGATAACATTCGAAAACAAAGATCGTTCACATGGAAGCTATATCAAATACTGCACGGCGGACAGTAACGGAAAATATGGTGTGTCACTTATTCCGGGAACATATGACATTACGATACAATGTGGAAATAGTTTTACATATTTATTTTCACAGACTATCACTAAGAGTGTTGAGAACAAGGTTTATACTTCCAATGTGAGGAAGATAGCAGTTAAGTCAAATAATAGTCAATATACAGTTGATGGTATCGGACTGTGGAAAGACGAAAATGGAAGCAGGTGTGGTTTAGATGGGTATTTATACATTGTGCCGGGAACATACAAGCTGACTGCGAGTGCCGATGGATCTGGAAAGTGTGGAACAATAACTGCTACAGTGACTGATAAGACTACTGCAGTTACTGCAAAGATTGAAAGCGATACTGCTGATTTCGGAACGGGAACGAGTGTGAGTGCTTTGGCAGGAAAGTATTACAGATTTATACCAAACGAGACAGGAACATATTATTTCTATTCTGTCAGCACTTCGGGCGACCCAAAGGGATTCCTGTACGACGAGAATAAGAGCCAGCTTGCCTCAAATGATGACTCTCCAAACAATATCAGCGATAATGCCTGGGATTTCTGCATCAGTTATAGCTGCACGGCGGGCAATACATATTATATAAAGGCAGATAAAGAGAACTGCAGAATATATGTAAGCATGAATGATCCAAGAACAAGAAGATAAATATGCTGACCTTTAAGAATGGTGGAGATTATGGACTTTCAGATAATAAGAATGATTTTTGTATAAGTTATGAATGTGAGGCTGGAAAGGCACATCTTATAGAGGTTAGTCGTTCTTCTTGTACATTGTATGTATCTTCGGTTGCTCCGTGATTGGGTGAATAATATTTTGACAGTTTAAAATAGCTTTTTAGGATTCAATCCGCTATACTATTGAATATGGTATAGCGGATTGTTTTGCAGTTATTTTGCAATTATTTGCAATGGAGGTTTCATATGAGTGGTAATTTAAAATTGCCGGTTGGAATAGATGATTTTAGAAAAATACGTGAGTGTGGATTTTACTATGTGGATAAGACGAAGCTGGTAGAGCAGCTTATGCAGAATTGGGGTGAGGTGAATCTGTTTACCAGACCAAGAAGATTTGGCAAGACGTTAAATATGAGCATGCTCAGAAGCTTTTTTGAGATCGGCACAGATAAGTCCTTGTTTGATGGACTATATATATCGCAGAACAAAGAACTCTGTGATATGCATATGGGTAAATATCCGGTTATCTCTATTACGCTTAAAGGTATTGAGGGGATGACATTTGAGGAAGCCCGGAATATGCTGAAGATAATCCTGAAAAATGAGGCTAGGAGACACTATTATCTTAAAAATAGTGACAGACTGACAGATGATGATAAGAAGCAGTATGAACAGATATTGCTTGGTACGGCGGAGAATACGGCTGATAGTCTCAGGTTGTTATCTCAGCTTTTGTTCCTGCACTATGATAAAAAGGTAGTTATATTGATCGACGAGTATGACGTGCCTTTAGATAAAGCTTTTCAGAATGGTTATTACAGCGAGATGACATCGCTGATCCGTGGAATTCTGGGACAGGCATTGAAGACCAATGATTATCTGCAATTTGCTGTTTTGACCGGATGCCTGCGTATATCTAAGGAGAGTATTTTTACAGGATTGAACAATTTTAAAGTTCTTTCCATTGCTGATGCGAGATTTGATGAGCAATTTGGATTCACCGATTCGGAGGTTAGGGACATTCTGGAAGAGTATGGAGTATCTGATAAGATCTCAGATGTGAAGGACTGGTATGATGGATACCGTTTCGGCAAGGCGGATGTATATTGCCCGTGGGATGTTATCAATTATGTGGATCATCTTCAGGCGGATCTGAATGCCAGACCGCAGGCATATTGGACCAATAGCAGTGGAAATGGGCTTGTGAGGAGGCTTATCAACATAGCAGATGAATCAACAAAGGATGAGATAGAGAGGCTTATTGCCGGTGAGACTATAGAGAAAGCTATTCGTCTGGAACTGACATATGATGAGATAGACAACAGCATTGACAATATATGGAGTGTTCTGTTTACAACCGGATATCTCACGAATGCTGGAGAGATAGAACTTCCGGGTGGTGACGGATATGGATACAGACTTGTAATTCCAAATAAGGAAGTCAGACAGGTGTTTGTGTCTCAGATACAGGAATGGTTCAGGCAGACAGTGACGTATGATGATGGATCGGTACAGAATCTGTGCGAAGCGTTCATGGCTGGTGATGCTGATAATATCCAGAACAATCTAAATATGATACTGATAAAGATGATAAGCGTTTTGGATACAAAGGCTCGTGATGACCAGAAAGAGAATTTCTATCATGGACTTTTACTTGGGCTGCTTAGAAGTAAGCCCGATTGGAGAATAAAATCCAACAGAGAATCTGGAGATGGATTCAGCGATATAAGTATAGAACCAACCATTCCTGAAAAAGGAATCGTGATCGAAGTCAAATATTCAAATACAATAAGCGGGCTTGATGATGCCTGTGGTAGGGCGATGAAGCAGATCAGAGATCGCAGATATGATGAAGCGCTGCGTGAGGACGGAAGAGAGGATATCATTGCTTACGGAATTGCTTTTTGCAGGAAGAGATGCAAGGTTGTGTGCGAGAAAATGTAACGCTGACAAAGGCAAGCTGATGTTATTTTAAAAAGTATTTTATGTAAATGGGGGCTGTGAAAAAACTCAATAGAGTTTTTTCACAGCCCCTTTTTTGTTTATTATCTAATAAAATTGCCGGAAAAATAAAAAACACACAATCCCTATTGACATAGTAGGAAATAAGTTGTATACTCCAACATGTTGACAGATAATTACTACATATCAGATAGGATATATGTGGATTTATAGCGGAAGCTATAATGAAATTTATTGAATGGAACGTTATTGGACGGGACGATGAAAGTCGAATGAAAGTAAGACAGGAGGTGGACAGATGCAACAGGTGTTGTGCTTTGGAGATTCCAATACATGGGGATACAATCCTGAGAATGGAGAGAGATTTCCCTGGGGGATCAGATGGACCAGTATATTGCAGCAGAAGCTGGCAGGTAAAGATATAAGGATTATAGAGGAAGGTCTCTGTGGAAGAACAACAGTGTTCGAGGATCCACTGAGACAGGGAAGAAAGGGCGTGTCGCTGTTCCCCACTCTGCTGGAGACACACAAACCGGAGAATATAGTGATCATGCTTGGAACAAATGACTGTAAGACAGTGTTCTCGGCATCGCCGGATGTGATAGGCAAGGGAATACGGAGGCTGCTCATTCAGGCAAGACAGTATTCAGCGGACAGCAGGATACTTCTCGTATCGCCGATACATTTAGGTGAGCAGGTGTGGAAGGATGAATTTGATCCTGAGTTTTCACCGGAATCCGTTGAGGTGTCAAGGAAGCTCACGGATGTCTATAAGAAGATAGCCGATGAGTTCGGTGTGGAGTTCCTGGCAGCGTCATCCGTGGCAGACAGCAGCGATGCAGATCAGGAACACATGAATCCGGAAGGCCACGCGGCACTGGCGGGAGCGATAGAGGAAAAGATTTACCAGATGGCCTGTTAAAAGCAGATTGAATACAATAAATGAGTAGATCATGAATTAAAAACCTCAGACCTTAGACTGAAAAGAATTATATAGAAAATAATGCACAGTATATAAAGATAGTTGAGAATCAAGAAATAACATAGCGACTTGAAAAAGTAAAAAAGGAAAAGAAAGGAAACAAGAACCATGGCAAAGATAGCATCACAGTTGACAGAACTTATAGGAAACACTCCACTTCTGGAGCTTACAAATTACGAGAAGGAGCTTGGACTTAAGGCACATATCGTTGCAAAGCTCGAGTACTTCAATCCACTTGGCTCAGTAAAGGATCGTGTGGCAGCAGCCATGATCGAGCAGGGAATCAAGGATGGCCTCATCAACCAGGAGACAGTCATCATTGAGCCTACATCAGGAAATACAGGAATCGGACTTGCATTTGTATCAGCGGCAAAGGGACTTCACCTGATACTCACCATGCCGGACACCATGAGCGTTGAGCGTAGAAAGATCGTGTCAGCTCTCGGTGCTGAGATTGTGTTAACACCGGGCAGAGAGGGAATGAAGGGAGCCATCACCAAGGCAAATGAGCTCAAGGAGCAGTACGGAAATGCGTTTATCCCACAGCAGTTTGAGAACAAGGCAAATCCTGCTATTCACAAGAAGACAACAGCAGAGGAGATCTGGAGAGATACAGACGGAAAGGTTGATGCATTTGTATCAGCAGTAGGAACAGGCGGAACAGCCACAGGAACAGGAAGCGGACTCAAGGAGCACAATCCAAATGTCAAGCTGATAGCAGTTGAGCCTGCTGATTCACCGGTTCTCTCAGGCGGTGCACCTGGCCCACATAAGATCCAGGGAATCGGCGCCGGATTCATACCTGGTGTTATGGATCTGAGCATCGTGGACGAGATTATCAGAATCCAGAACGATGACGCATTTGACACAGCGAGAAAGATAGCAAAGACAGACGGTGTTCTGGTTGGAATATCCGCAGGTGCTGCACTCTATGCGGCAACTGAGCTTGCAAAGAGACCTGAGTATGAGGGCAAGACCATCGTGGTCCTCTTCCCGGATACAGGAGAGAGATACCTCTCAACATCACTGTTTAACCTGTAGACCGCAATAATTGCCTGGAGGTTGTGAACTGCATACAGTATTTGACATATCCAGTCGGGAGCGCTTTCGCTCGACTCAGTCTGCAGCGGTACTAAGGTGCCGCTTAAGGCGCCACCTAAGGACCGGCGACTTCGTATGTCCCTCCTTGGATGATGTCAAAACTGTATAGCAGAAGTCAATATCGTTGCAGCAATTATTGCTCATTGGATGAAATGACCTATTTATAAGAAAGAGAAAAGATATGAGACTTGGGAAAAGGGTATTGCTTCTGTCCATGGCGGCGGTGCTGGCGATCGGCGCGGCCGGCTGTGGCGGGAAGAAGGACGATGTTATCACAATTACAAATGTTTCGTATGACCCTACGAGGGAGCTGTATGAGCGATATAATGACATGTTCGAACAGTATTACAAGGAGCAGTACGGACAGGACATCAAGGTCATCCAGTCTCATGGAGGTTCCGGCTCACAGGCCAGATCGGTGGTTGAGGGATGTAATGCAGATGTTGTCACACTGGCACTTGAGCATGACATTGACCTCATATCGGCAAATGGTCTGATAGATCCGGGCTGGATAGATGAATTTGACAAGGATTCAGCGCCGTACACATCCACGATAGTGTTCCTGGTGAGAAAGGGAAATGACAAGAACATACAGGACTGGAACGATCTGGTGAAGGACGATGTGGAAGTCATAACACCTGACCCGAAGAGCAGCGGTGGTGCCTGTTGGAATTTCCTTGCGGCTCTTGCCTATGCCAGAACGACATACAGTGATGAAACTGATGTGTGGCAGTTCATGAAGAAGCTTTATCAGAATGTGTCGGTCATGGATTCGGGTGCCAGAGGATCGACGACCACATTTGTGGAGAACGGCAAGGGTGATGTGCTGATAGCCTGGGAGAATGAGGCGATAGCGACACTGAAGGAATACCCGGAGGATTACGAGATAGTGAATCCGTCGGTGAGCATACTTGCTCAGCCAAGTGTGGCGGTTGTCGATGACAATGCAAAGCACAATGGCACTGAGGAGGTCAGCACGGAGTATCTGAAGTACCTGTACAGCGATGAAGCCCAGAGGCTTGAGGCTGAGAGCGGCTATCGCCCGACAAATGAGAAGATACTTGCAGAGTATGCGGATGTGTTTGATCTGAACATCAAGCTGTGGACTATCGATGATTTCGGCGGCTGGGATAAAGCCTATGAGGACTTCTTTGATGACGGTGCAAAGTTTGATGAGATTTACGATTATTAAAATGGATTGGAATACAAAATGGCAGCAGAGGAAAATGACAAGAAGGACAAACTGAATAATGCAAAAAAGACCAGAGTCATCCCGGGATATCATCTGACACTTGGAATAGTCATTGCCATGCTGTCGCTGATAGTTCTGATCCCGCTGGCATCGGTGCTGGTGTCGTCACTGAAACTTTCACCTGGCGAATTCTGGCACCTGCTTCTGAAGAAGAATGTGCTGAATGCATTTAAGACCAGCATCAGCTGTTCGTTCATAGCGGCGGTAGTCAATACAGTGTTTGGCTTGATAATAGCGTGGACACTGGTCAAATACGATTTCCCCGGCAAGAAGATACTGGATGGATTCATAGAACTTCCATTCTGTCTGCCAACGGCGGTTGCAGGTATCACGCTGTCGAGACTGTACAGTGAGGATGGATTCCTTGGAAGGCCGCTTGCGGCTCTTGGAATAGATGTTGCATACACAAAGATCGGACTTACCATCGCCCTTGTATTTGTGGGAATACCATTTGTCATAAGGGCGGTGCAGCCGATACTTGAGAAGATGGACAACCAATACGAGGAGGCGGCCTACATGCTGGGAGCCACACCGAGAAGAACATTTTTCAAGGTTATTCTTCCGGAACTCAGACCGGCGCTGCTTACAGGATTTGGACTGGCATTTGCCAGAGGAATCGGAGAGTACGGCAGTGTCATCTACATATCGGGCAACAGCGCAAAGGAGCAGACGCAGGTCATATCATACGTGATCATGCAGAAGCTCAGCTACATAGACTATGCCAGCGCAACAGCGATAGCATTGGTGATGCTGGTCATATCATTTGTATTGTTATTTGCGATCAACATAGTACAGCTGAGGCAGTCCAGAAGGACAAATCTGCTATAAAGAGTCCACCGGTACTCAGCGAGCATACGAGCGCTGGTACCGCTGTAGGACGAGTTAAGCGAGAGCGACCCCGGATATATATTCTAAAAAGTTCATATATTAAAGATTTTATTCGCAATCATTGATGCGCAAATGCACAAACGAAAGGAGGAACCACGATGAGTGAGCAGGAAAAGCTACAGCGCGGCAAGCGCAGGACAAAGATAATACTGATAACCGTGACGGTGCTTTTTATAGTACTCATGCTGGTGGTTCCACTTATATCGGTGATAACAAGTGCGCTGAAGGAGGGCTTTAAGTTCTACCTGCAGTCCATCACGACAGAGTACGTGATAAGCGCGCTTGGAGTCACACTTATTGCCACAGTCATAGCTGTGGTGGTAAACACATTTTTCGGAATATGTGCGGCATGGCTGCTGACGAAGTTCTCCTTCAAAGGCAAGCAGGTGCTGGCGACACTGATAGACATTCCGTTTTCCATATCACCGGTCATCGTAGGCCTTGCCTACCTCATGACATTTGGAAGACTTGGATGGACGTATCCGGCGATCAGGTGGATCAATGATATGCTGGGAACAAATATCAGGATAACATTTGCAGTTCCGGGCGTTGTGCTTGCTACCATATTCGTGACATTTCCATTTGTGTCAAGGGAGCTTATCCCGGTGCTGAACGCGCAGGGCAAGGACGAGGAGGAGGCTGCGGCGCTCATGGGTGCCAAGGGCTTCACGATATTCAGGAAGATAACACTTCCCCAGATGAAATGGGGACTCATATACGGAATCATCCTCTGTACAGCCAGGGCACTCGGTGAGTTCGGTGCGGTAAATGCACTGTCAAAGACAAGAGGAGGAACATTTACACTTCCGCTTGAGATCGATGCGCTGTACATGTCGGGAACGGAAGAATCCATCACAGCGGCATTTGCGGTATCATCCATACTGGTGATCATAGCGGTCATCATATTGTTCCTGAGAAATCTGCTTGAGTACAGAGCGAAGAGGAAACGCGCTTATGAACGAAGTTCATAACTCTCATGCGCGTGACGACCTGCCGCTGAGCGGAGGCGAGGGGGCGATACCCGAGGAAACGCGCTTATGAACGAAGTTCATAACTCTCATGCGCGTGACGACCTGCCGCTGAGCGGAGGCGAGGGGGCGATACCCGAGGAAACGCGCTTATGAACGAAGTTCATAACTCTCATGCGCGTGACGACCTGCCGCTGAGCGGAGGCGAGGGGGCGATACCCGAGGAAACGCGCTTATGAACGAAGTTCATAACTCTCATGCGCGTGACGACCTGCCGCTGAGCGGAGGCGAGGGGGCG
>CAKQQK010000016.1:0-39648 GCA_934270935.1 uncultured Coprococcus sp.
ACTGTGGGATGTGAACAGCGGAAGCATAGAAATTGGAGGCGTGGACATAAAGGATATCGCGCTGACGGATTTCAACGACAGGCTTGCGTATGTGTCACAGGATAATTACCTGTTCAACGAGACAGTCAGGGACAACATAAGACAGGGCAGGCCGGATGCCACGGACGCTGAGGTCGAGGAGGCAGCCAGAAAGAGCGGCTGCTACGACTTCATCATGAATCTTGAGAACGGATTTGACACCGTTGTCGGAGGGGCAGGTGGACATTTGTCAGGCGGTGAGAGACAGAGGATATCCATTGCCAGAGCAATGCTGAAGGATGCGCCGATAGTCATACTGGACGAGGCTACAGCTTACACCGATCCGGAGAACGAGGCCATACTTCAGAGCTCTATCGCCAGGCTTGTGGTGGGCAAGACACTGATAGTCATAGCCCACAGACTTTCCACCATCAAGGATGCGGATCAGATATTTGTGGTAAATGCAGGAAATGTGGAGGCTCACGGAACACATGAGGAGCTTCTTAGCAAATGCACACTTTACAGGGATATGTGGCAGGCACACATCTCGGTCAAGGATACGGCAAGCGATGAAAAGGAGGGCGAGTAATATGTTTGGAGTACTTAAAAAGTTTTTCCTGTTCTCAGGTGAGGAAAACAGCCGCAAGTTCAAGCACTCAATAGTGATAAGCCTGATAGACGCACTGGCATCTGCACTGAAGATCCCGGCTATAATGTGTGTCCTCATGGGAGTTATAGAGGGAAAAGACCTTGGAAAATACATACTTGGTTCTATAGCCATCATGGCGGTATCCATCATAGTTGGAATACTTTGCAAGATGTCATCGACCGTGTTGCAGACAGAGGGCGGCTATACCACAGCGGCATTTAAGCGTATAGAGATGGCAGAGCACCTCAGATATGTGCCGATGGGATATTTCAATTCCAACAGCATAGGCGAGATCTCATCAGTCACGACAAATACCATGGAGAATCTGGGAGATGTGGCTACGAGAGTTGTCATGCTCACGACCCAGGGACTTCTTGAGACATTCATGATCATACTCATGATCCTGCTCTGCGACTGGAGGATTGCGTTGGTATCACTTGCAGGAGTTGCCATATTCCTTGTGATAAATACGGTGATGCAGAATGCCGGCAAGCAGGCATCTTCAGCGAAGGTTGACTGCGACACTGAGCTCATAAATCAGATCATGGAGTACATACAGGGCATATCAGAGGTCAGGTCATACAACCTCATCGGCAAGCAGACGAAGAGACTCAATGCGGCAAATGAAGCCTGCGTCAGGGCAAATGTAAAGATGGAGCTTGTCTATGTCCCATATCATTTTCTTCAGAGCGTTGTGACAAAGCTCACGGGAGCGGCGATAATAGGACTTTCGGCTTACTTCTATATAAATGGCAGCATGAGCGTTCTGTATGCTGTGGGTATGTCGATCGCGGCATTCATGCTGTATGGGGGCCTTGAGACCATGGGAACATTTTCATCACTGATACATGTGGTCAGTGTGTGCGTGGACAAGGCAAATGCAGTGCTCGGACTTGACACAATGGATATAGACGGAAAGGAACTCAATCCTGAAAATCACGATATAGAAGTTAAGAATATAGAGTTCTCTTATGACAAGAGAAAGATAATAGACGGAATCTCACTTTCCATACCGGAGAAGACAACGACAGCGATCGTCGGCCCATCCGGCGGTGGAAAGACCACGCTGTGCAATCTGATCGCCAGATTCTGGGATGTGGATTCGGGTGAGATAACCCTGGGCGGAACAAATGTTAAGGACTATAGCATGAACAGTCTCATGAACAACTTCTCATTTGTATTCCAGAATGTGTATCTCTTTGCCGATACCATAGAGAACAACATCAAGTTCGGAAGGCCTGAGGCAACCCATGAAGAGGTTGTGGAGGCTGCAAAAAAGGCGTGCTGTCATGACTTCATAAGCAAGCTCCCTGACGGTTACAACACAGTGATGGGTGAGGGCGGTGCAACTCTCTCAGGCGGTGAGAAGCAGAGAATATCCATTGCCCGCGCCATTATGAAGGATTCACCTATCATCATTCTTGATGAGGCGACAGCAAATGTTGACCCTGAGAACGAGAAGGAGCTCACACTTGCCGTGGACGCACTGACAAAGGAGAAGACGATCATCATGATCGCCCACAGACTCAAGACCGTAAGACATGCGGATCAGATAGTTGTGGTGGATCAGGGAAGAATAGCCCAGAAGGGAACCCACGAGGAGCTCATGAAGCAGGACGGAATCTACAGGAGATTTGTGGACTCGAGGGAGCTTGCGGTGAGCTGGAAGATATAAGAGATATAAGAGACTAATAATTTGTAGTTGAATTTGGCAGTGAATTCTGTTACACTCAGGCCAAAGCATATATTCCGAGATTCAATTGGCGGATGCCGATCTTATAATCTTTTATCAATTCAATGAATTCTATGCTTTTAATTATCACATTTACATTTTTAGCATAGTGCATTGAAGCAGCAGAGTATATGCAGAATTCTCTTGGTCTGTAGTATTTAATGTACTATGGGAAGGAGGATTTATGAAGAAACTTGAAGAAATGAATTTGATGGATGATTTCCTGGTGGGAAGTCTTTTGTCACACAAGAAGTATGGAGATTAAAGCAATCCCGAAAAGAACAAGATTTTATCATGCGAAGATCGATTCTGCAAATCTTGCGTCAGGTGAGGACTACAGTTGCCTCAGAAATGTTGTTGTGATCTTTATTACAACATACGATCCGTTTGGACTTGACCGCATGGTTTATACAGTGAAGAACAGGTATGTTGAGGAGCCGGATATGCCATATGAGGATGGTGTCAGAACATTGTATCTGTATACCCGTGGCACAAAAGGAAGTCCTACAGAAGAACTTAAAAGCCTGCTTTGTTATATGGAAAAGTCTACAGAGGAGAATGCTTACACAACAGTCAGTCAGCTGACCGAAGAGGGATATGACGAGGAGACGGCTGCAGCCGCTATAGATATGTTAAATATTTAAATAAAACAGAATTTTAGGAAGCATAATTACTAATGAAACAACCACTTGATATCATGGTGTATATCAAGTGGTTGTTTTTGTGTTGAAGACACTTTGAAACTGCTATAGGAAGTGAATCACAGCCTACTCAAAATCGTCCTCATCGTAATCGCAGTCGCAGTTACATCCGCCATCGCTGCAGTTTCCGTTGTATGAGCCAAAGGTCTGGTTCTTTCTAGGTGAGCAGAGCATTCCGAGCACAAGTCCTGTGAGGAATGTGCAGATCGCAAAAAGTACGGCCTCTCTTGTTGAGTAGTCTTTATCCTTTACGACAACAGTGAATTTGTTCCATCCGTTTTTGATAGTTTTTATTGGTTTCATTGAAATCCCTCCTGAATATATTATGTGTAGATAAATTATGGTTTAGGGAAAGTCCCCCGTTTGCCATGAATTTCCCTAAACTGTTTATTACATGATACAACAACATCACACATCAGTCCACCCCTGGGCAGGAGTCTTAAGAATAAAATGTGAGCGGTTGAAATCCAGCATACCTTCATCTTTCATTCTGCCAAGCTCAGTCGACAGGCCGCTGCGGTCCACTGACAGAAAGTCGGCGAGCTGCTGTCTGGAAAATGGAATGTCAAATTCGTTGCCGCCGTGTCTGTGCATTTCGGATGAAAGGTATGAGAGCAGCTTATCTCTCGTTGTTTTCTGGCTCATGTGCTTTGATTTCTCACCGAGTTTCAGGTTTTTGCCGGCGAGATCACACAGGAGATTTCTTATCATCTGGTTGTGTCTGCCGCATGTAACCGGGCAGGTAGTGAGCATTTTCTGAACATTCAGGAACATTACAGAGCAAGTGGCTTCGGCATATACGCTGACATCGAGTATGGAGCCAGGGTTGCAGGCGTAGGATTCTGCAAATGTATGCCCAGGCAGGATGGCGGACATGACACTCTGACCGCCCCAGTAATCCTCCTGTATAACTATCGCTTTGCCCGTCAGCAGCAAGCCGATGTATTCCGTTGTATTCCCCGCCATGAGAATGCACTCGTTTTTTTTAAAATTCTTTATTATTGCTCCAAGGCAGTCCAGCATTGAATCTGTATCCTCGGCGGATATTCCGGAGAAAAGACTGGATTTTAACAAAATGTTTACATATTGATTCATATGAGTACCTCGTGTGTGTTGAACATCAGCTCGTTAACAATCACCTTTGGCGAGAGCTGATGCTGCATATCTTTTATATAAAGTTCTCTTATATTATAAAAAGTATACCATTTCAAATGTTGAAAATTCAACATACACAAATGAATCATCTGGATATAATGGTGATGAAATACAGATAATAGTGGCACATGAGAAGCGATATTTCAAGGATCAGTTTCAAGTGGACTGCTGATAAATGATAGGAGGACCCATATATGATAAGAAGAGTTATACAGATAGATGAGGACAAGTGCAACGGATGCGGAGCCTGCGCAAATGCGTGTCATGAGGGAGCTATAGGAATGGTAAATGGCAAGGCAAAGCTTCTCAGGGACGATTATTGTGACGGACTTGGTGATTGTCTGCCGGCATGTCCTACAGGAGCCATAACATTTGTGGAGAGGGAAGCAGCTGCGTATGATGAGGCGGCTGTCATTGCGAACAAGCAGGCAAAGCAGGCTTCAGTAGATGTCAGCGGTGAAACGGGCTCTGGAGTGATTCATAGAGATGTAAACCCTAAAGGAAACAGCGGAAAACATCCGGTACATTCCGGATGTCCTGGTTCTATGGCAAGAAAAATATTCAGAAGACCGGCAGCAGCTTTAAATGGAACAGTCGAAGGTGTGGCAGATAAAGCAGTGCAGACGTGGGCTTACGGGCAGACAGAAGCTGGTAGAGAGTCGGAGCATACATCTGATAAAACAGTTGATCAGCAGGCGGGCGGATTTTATAATCACGAGTGTCCAAGCCAGCTCTCACAGTGGCCTGTACAGATCAAGCTTGCACCGGTGAATGCGCCTTATTTCGATGGTGCAAAGCTTCTCATAGCAGCAGACTGTACAGCCTATGCCTACGCATCGTTCCATGAGAAATTCATAAAGGGACATGTGGCACTGATCGGTTGTCCGAAACTTGACAGTGTCGATTATTCAGAGAAACTTACAGAGATTATCAGGCGAAATGATATACAAAGTGTTACAATAGTCCGCATGGAAGTTCCATGTTGCGGAGGTCTGGAGATGGCCACAAAGAAAGCACTTCAAGGCAGCGGCAAGTTTATACCATGGCAGGTTGCAACAATATCAATAGATGGAAGAATCCTTGACTGAGATAACGAAAATACCTGCATATAGATGTCAGATGACGAGAAGATATAATTTACAGAAAAAGGAAATGAACAAGTATGACACGGATTACAACTGAGGCAGGCAGCCGGCTTGTAGGCGCACTCATAGGACTTGTGAGAGCCACTGACGGAGCGGTGCATGTGACTGATGACACGTACAACATAATAATAGAAGGGTTGCATATATCCGATATATCGTTTGGCTTCTCTGATGCAGACATAGAGAAAATGATCACAAAGGCGCATGCAGATAAGCATGCCATTGCGCCGGACTGCAGTATATGCGGTGCACCATGTGGCAGGACTGCGGATTATGACTGGGAGAGTGTTTACAGAGAAAATGATAGTAATAACGCAGACCCCGGAGATGATAAGACTGAGTGTAAAAATGTATCAGATGTCAGGATCCGTATGCTTGCCAGTCTGCAGAATATTGCACACAGAGTTGTCTTCAGAGAACTTGCGGCGGGCGATGATATAACATTTAATGTATACGGGGCGGTATTTGCTCTTGGGGAGAATTGGAGTTCGGAAGAGCTTGAGACTGCATGGAGCGAGCTTGAGGTTTTTTTCTAATTAAATATGGTAACGATAAAGTTCAAAGGGGTCAGCTCAAAGGGGTCAGGCCCCTTTGTTTTTTTGTGGAGGAATGTGGTGAATTTGAAGGGGTCAGGCCCCTTTGTTTTTTTGCGGAGGAATGGGGTGAATTTGAAAGGTGCCTGACCCCATCGCAGGAAAAGGCAAGTGATGACACCAAAAAAAATTGTGTAGGTTAAAGAGGTGCCTGACCCCTTTGTTGGTTTACATTAAGGTAAATTGTACATCTTGATTTGAATTTGTACATGAAAACATCAAATGGCGAAAATATGTGTTAGTATGAAAAAAGTATGATTATCCAATGTAAAAAGTATGAGCGGAGGATATTCAAAGGATAAGGGAGGTCAATATGAGAAGAGGAATTAAGAGGGCCATAGCAGTGGCACTCTGCGCTGCGATGTGTATGTCAACGGTCAATCCTACGGCTGTGACGGCATATGCACAGACGGATACCGTGGCAGAGAGTGCAGAAACCGTGGATGGAGAATCTGTTCAGGAAGAGAATCCAGGGCAGGAAAGCAGTGATGCGGACACAGAGATGGCGTCAGAGGAAAAGGCTGGCGAAGATGATGTGACAGAGAATGCGACAGAAGAGCAGACGGAAGCGGAGGTTACATCTGAGGATGTGACTACAGAGACGACAGAGGAGAGTAATACAGAAGAAATAGTAGAGCCTGAAACTGAGGATGCGGCGACAGAAGAGACAACTGAAGAAGTAACAGAACAGGGCACAGAAGAGTCTGATGCCGAACTTGCAGAGTTAAAGGATGATACGGTATATGAGACAGAGGATGGTGCGTATCAGTATCAGATCCAAAGTGATGACACCATAATCATAAAGTCATACATTGGAAGTGATGCAGCAGTTGTTATCCCGGATACGATTGACGAGAGACAGGTAACAGCGATTGGCTCCAAGGCATTCTATGCTAAGAAAATAACAAGTGTAAGACTTTCTGATTCAGTAAAGTCGATAGAGACCAGTGCCTTTAGGGATTGTTCTGAACTGAAGGAAGTGGATCTGAATAAGGTTGAGACGATAGGCAGTTATGCATTCGAGGATGATACAGCCATAGAGAGTATAGTTCTTCCAGAGACACTTAAGAACGTTGGGAGAAATGTGTTTTATGGAAGTACAAAACTTACAGATATCACTGTGAGAGCTGACATTGAATCAAATGCGGACCAGATATTTAATGGAGCGCCGGCAAAGAATATAACATTCGGAAGTGAGTGTACCAAGGTGCCAGCCAAGATGTTCTGGGGCACAGGAGTGGAGAAGATAACGCTTCCAGATAATATAAAGACTATAGAAGGTTCTGCATTTAGGAATTGTTCTGAATTGAAGGAAGTGGATCTGAATAAGGTTGAGACGATTGGCAATTATGCATTCGAGGATGATACAGCCATAGAGAGCATAGTTCTTCCAGAGACACTAAAGAATGTTGGAAGTAATGTATTTAATGGATGCACAGCACTTACGGATATCACTGTGAGTGCGGACATCGAATCAGATGCGAATCATATGTTTTCAGGGGCGCCGGCAAAGAATATAACATTTGGAAGTGCGTGTACAAAGGTTCCAGGTGGAATGTTCTATTATACGGGAGTGGAGAAGATAACGCTTCCAGATAATATAAAGACTATAGAAGATTCTGCATTTAGGAATTGTTCTGAACTGAAGGAAGTGGATCTTAATAAGGTTGAGACGATTGGCAATTATGTATTTGAAGAGGATCCAGGACTCACCAGAATCGTATTTCCAAAGTCACTCAAGAAGATTGGAAGCGATATATTCTGGAGAACAGAGGGAATAGAATACGTTGAGATATACAGTGAGAATCTGAATGCAAATAGCGGCAGTCCGGTGTTCGGATTTTCAAAAAGTATTAAGATGGTGACAATAGGAGAAGGCGTTGAATCACTGCCTAAAGGCCTGTTCATCAAGTCAAATGTGAAGACTGTATGCGTAAATGCTGACAATATGACATTTGACAGTTGTGCATTTTCTGAATGTGATGAGCTGGGGGATGTGATATTTGCCGGAAGACATTATACATTTGCAGATGAAAATGTGTTCTTCTCATCTCCGGGAGTTGTACTGAATGCCGGTGCTCATTCTTCGGTCATACCTTATGCGGTGGATAATAATATAAAGTATAAGCTTACGTCGGAGGATCTGACGGACAGCTATCTGAATTTCGATAAGACGAAGCTTACTATAAGTTCTTACTCGAAGCTGGCAAATTACACGGAATTCCAGATAGATTATGCCTTCAAGGATGCAGGGACCGATCTGGGCAATGCAGTGGTAAAGTTTAGGATGGGTGACGGAGTGAAGCTGCTGGAGGCAGATGCCGTGATGGCTGATGGAATAGCAGTCCAGGGTTACACGCTGAAGGATGGAATACTGACCATACCGGTTACGAAGACCGCAAGTACCATAAAAGTCAGAGTAAATACTGCCGAGCAGCTTGGAAGCGTATCCATGTATGCGCAGATATCGTCTGACACACTTCCTTATGATGAGATGATCGGAGTCCTTATGACCGGGTCTGAACCTGTCACTGTGGCAGTTGATCCTAAGACATCCAAGAAGACAGTGTCAGTCAAGGGAACTGCACCGAAGGATCAGACAGTCGACATATATGTAAATGGCGAGCAGGTGAAGTCTGGTATAAAAGCAAATAAGCTTGGCTGTTACAACACGGAGATAGAGCTTGACAATCCTACGTCAGGGGCAAAATACAAGATAACCGCAAAAATCACTTTAAATGGTGAGATGTATGAGAGCAGCGCAACGGTTCAGTATGACGAGAACGCTGCCGAGCTCACAAGATTTGATTACTACTATTACACGATCCATAAGGGAGTAAGAAAGATCGATCTTCTTAATTGCAATGACAATGTGATCATCTATTCCGCTCCATCACACGGTTATCAGTTTGCAGTAAACTTTGACAACAGGAATGGCATAGATGAAGTATACGTAGTCAGCACCAAGAATGATGAGGTGAAGTATGTCAAGCTGGACTGGGATGAGGCTCAGGGCTGCTACTATTCTGATAAGTACTTTGACGATGATAGGAGTTATGTTCCTGGGGCGCTGACGGTGTTCTATACAGATAAGGTGGAAAAAATCGATTTAAGTATACCAGAAAGTCAGTATGAGCAGGCGGCGGAGAAATTGTTGCCTGGAAAAGAAAATATGCCAGAGGTGTTTAAAAATGCGACTCATGAGATAGTAGCAAATGATAGCGATCATTTTGAGATAAATATTATTTCTGAAGATGGCACTAAGATGACTTTTGGTGTGCAGAACATATATGATGATAAAGATGTTGCATTTGTCGCAGGAGAAAATAATTCTACAATTAAAGAGTTAATAGTTACATATGGAACAGCAATCGCTGAGGGTGTATATGTATACGATCCCGAGGATGGAAAAGATTATTATATCTATGATGTTGTTAAGGATAGTGTTGTAAAGTGCACAATTGATAACGTTGCTGAGATGCTTCATTTACCGGACAATTTTTCTGATTTGAATAAAGAAATCTCAGAGGGTAAGCTTGACAGCATGATCAAATTCTGGATTCAGACTAAGTCAAATCTTGGAAGTACAGAAGTTAATGCGGCATTTTCTGTAGCAGATTTTTACATTGATTACTTAACTGAATACAAAAAAATATATTCAGGAAACTACTCAGATGAAGAAAAGGCAAGACTGTATGCAGAACTTGATGAAAGAGGAACAAGAGAACTCGCACATATAGGTGTCACATGTGCCATGGAGTTTGCAAAAGATGCTGGAATAAAGATGGTCATCGGTGGAAATGCATGGGGTGTTGTACTGTGGACAGCAGCTACAGTTATAGAAGATTATTCAGAGTGGAAACATAATCATCCAGGTGGTACACCAGGTGATTACCTCGATGAAAAGCTCAAAAACCTCAAGCACCTCATAGACCCAAGCGGTCTGGTATACGAGGGCGTCACGACAAACTACCTTGACGGCGTGACAGCAACACTGTATTACCAGGATCAGGATGGCAATGCGGTGCCATGGGATGCAGAAAACTATGAACAGATTAATCCGATCATAACGGATATAGACGGATCGTATGCCTGGGATGTGCCGGAGGGCAAGTGGCAGGTCAAGTTCGAGAAGGAAGGCTATCAGACCGCATACTCAGAGTGGATGGATGTTCCTCCTGAGAGAACAGATGTAAATGTGACTATGATCGCAAATGCAGCTCCTGAGGTTGGTAATCTGATCATGGAGCAGATGAAGATCAAGATGACATTTACACAGTATATGGATCCTGATACTGTAAAGAACATTGTGCTGATGGCTGGAGATGGAAGTAAGATAGATTACGAGCTTCAGTATTCACAGGATGAGACGGATAAGGACGGCAAGGTGTATGCCAAGTCATTTACATGTAATCTTAAAGATTACAAGGCCAAGAAGGGTGAGACGATTACAGTCTCTGTTCCAGCGACGGTTAAGAACTATAGCGGCAAAGCATTTGTGGCTGCAAATCTGACGATAAAGGCAGACAATCCTGCTTCCATCAGAACAACCGACAAGGTGAACATTGCTGTAAATGACACAGTAAAGGTTCCTGTGGCAATAGATAATTACACAGGAAAAGAGACATTTGCCGTGACAAATTCAAATGATTATGCAGTGAGCGTAAAACAGTCAGATGTCAATGTGACTGATAAGACAGCTGCATTGGAGCTTGAGATAACTGGTATCATGAAGGGAAAAAGTGATGTGACACTGACTCTTGACAACGGAACAGATCCGGTTGTCATAGCTGTCACAGTTGATGAGAAGTCGGATGACAAGATCGATATTCCTTCATATGTTGAGCCTGAGTGGGATGACGATGCAGATGACACTGAGTGCAGTCATGCATACAAGGTGGCTTCGATCAAGAAGGCCACATTCACGGCATCAGGCTACATATTAAGCAAATGCAGCAAGTGCACAGAGACAAAGAAGGTGGTTCTTAGAAGCCCCGCAAAGCCAAAGCTTGGTAAGACTGCATTTGTCTATAACGGCAAAGCACAGAAGCCTGCTGTTAAGGTTACTAAGGTTACAGGAAAGACGATAGAGGCAAAGTATTACAAGCTGACGTATTCCAAGGATGTGACAAATGTGGGAAAGAAATGGGTTAAGATTACATTCAAGTCTGACTGCCCATACTACTCCGGTTCATATCTGCTTTATTATACAGTCATTCCTAAGAATACATCAGCATTTCTTGTAAGCGGTGCAAAGAAGTCTGTAAATGCGAGATGGATGGCTCAGAAGACCCAGACAACGGGATATGAGATACAGTTTTCGACAGCTCCAACCTTTAAGTATATTCATACTATTAAGGTGAGCAGCAATAAGCAGACGACAACAGTCATAAAGAATCTCAAGTCCAAGCGCACATACTATGTGAGAATGAGGACATACAAGGCTGTGGGCAAAGTGAGATATTACAGCTCATGGACACATACAAGAAAGGTTACAACAAAATAAAATATGCCAGAACAACGTGTCTGGTTTGGCGAAAATGGCCGGCGGGTGTCAATATGTACATCCGCCGGCCATTTTGTACATATCCATTTTATTTGATTTTTTGTGTGCTATTATGTCGAAGAAGAGATCGGTGAGATCTGAAAATTGATTTGAACATCTGCTCTTTCCAAGGATGATTTGAAGGGAGAGTATGTTCAGTATTAAGGGAGGTTGTCTTATGAGAGAAAAGAGGAAAAGTGTGATGAGACGGATAAGCGTTGCATTAAGTTTATGTGTGATGGCTGTTATGGCCTGTCTGGTTACGAAGGTTTCAGCAAGGGCTGAGGCAGTTAAAGAGTTTGAATGCGGACCGGATGCTGTGGGATATCTGGATGAGTCAGGAACCTTGACGATCACAGGAACCGGTGATATGTACACTGGAGTAAAAAATGGAGCTTCGAGTGACCGCTGGGAAGGCTGTCATAATCGAATTTGTAAAGTCATAATAGAGGACGGAATTACATCTATTGGTGCCTATGATTTCAAATTATGCATGTACATCACTTCTGTGCAGATAGGTAAAGGTGTAAAGACAATAGGTGAAGAGGCGTTTTATAATTGTAAAGGTCTTACAAGTATTGATATTCCAGCAAATGTTGAAAGAATAGAAAAGGCTGCATTTAGCAAATCCGGGTTGACCAGTGTGAAATTACACGAAGGCCTTGAATATATAGGTGATGATGCTTTTCGTGCCACAGATCTTAAAAGTGTTGTGATCCCAAAAAATACAAAAGTTGTAGGATGGGGGGCTTTTGGAGCAGTTTTAGGTATTAAGGCTACTATATCAAAAGGGGTAGGCGTTATACAACAGTATGCGTTTGATCGCGCCAAGGTGAGATTTGAGGATGATAATGTTATGATAGTTGCATCAGCTTTTTCTGAGGGTACCTCATATACAGCCTCTTATAATTCAACTGCATATCAGCAATACCTTAACTGCAGAAATAAAAATGGTGTCAGATGCAAATGTACATTTACTGCATTGCCAATAAAACTTACATACAATGCCATGGGTGGCAGATCATCGGTCAAAACCAAGAGTGTCTCACCACTTACCCAGTATGGCACGCTTCCAAAAGCTACAAGAACTGGATATAGATTCCTTGGCTGGTACACTGCAAAAACTGGTGGTGTAAAAGTCACTCCTAATTCACTAATAGGGAAAAAGGATTGTACACTGTATGCCCGCTGGGCGAAGATCAAGACTCCGCAGGTTAAATCTGTCAAGGTGAGAAGCACATCAAAAAATACATTTACCACATCATACAGCATGGTTTCAGGAGCGTCTGGATATCAGATCAGATACTCGACAAAGAGCAACATGGCTGGTGCAAAGTATGTATCCACAAAGAGCCTTAAGAAGAGTATCAGATATTCAAAGTCAAATACAAGACTTTACGTTCAGGTCAGGGCATATAAGAGAGACTCTGCGAACAAGGGTGTGTATGGAAGCTGGAGCAGGCTGGCTGCAGTCAGAGTAAAATAGAATATACGACAACAGATGCGATAGCCGCCAGGTGTATGTGAAAGTACATCTGGCGGTTTTTACGTCTGGAAACAGCCCCAAGGGGTCAGGCCCCCTTCGGGGTTCAATGGGGTCAGGCCCCCGTTAGATGTGGGATTATGGGTCCAATGGGGTCAGGCCCCTTCGGGTTTTCAACATGGTCAGGTTCCGCTAGATGTGGGATTATGGGGATTATTTGGAACAATGGGGTCAGGGACCTTCAATTTTTTTTGAAAAAAGGAGTGAATTTGCATGGTGCCTGACCCCATTGTTCAGACCTCCTTGTTTAAATTAAATTTGCATGGTGCCTGACCCCATTGTTTAAACTACAGGTATAAAACCATTGCAAATACAAAAATTCGGGAGTACAATAGTCGGACGTATCAAAAATAGAAATTTGTGGAATATTAGACATATGCAGGCTGGTGTTCCGGAGATATTATGAGGTAATGGATTATGGGAAGTGCTACTATGGGCTTTGTAAAAAATAATAAGAAGGTGACCTGGAAGGAGTTTGCCAGAATGCTGGCGGTTCTTGCTGTGCCAATTGCGCTGCAAAATCTTTTGACTACTACGGCGAGTATGGTGGATACTATCATGATAGGAAGCGAGGGCGAGATTGCGGTTGCGGCGGTTGGTGTATGTGCACAGATAGGCTCACTTCTGTTTTCTACATATTGGGGATTTGTAGGCTGCTCATTGCTTTTTATGTCGCAGTATTGGGGGGCAAAGGATCCCGATGGAATGAACAAAGCATTTGGCCTGGCAATTATAAGTGCAGGAGTATTTGGCATAATATTTGCAACTGTGACGATTGCTGCACCGGGATGGATACTAGGTATATATACAGACAAGCAGGCGATCATAGACCTTGCAAAACCGTACATGAGGATAGTAGGCTGGTCATATCCATTGCAGGTATTTTCTGCAATCATCACAGCATTGCTCAAGTCGACAGAGAGAGTAAAGGTGCCGCTTATCTGTTCTGTAATATCTCTGATTCTCAACTTCTGCATCAATTTTGTGCTCATCTATGGCCGCTTCGGTGCGCCGAAGATGGGCGTTGCGGGAGCTGCCATAGGTACATTGGTGTCTGGAATTGTAAATATAGTTTTGATCATTTGTTATCTTGCAAAGAGCAGTCAGGAGATAAAATTTAATGTGAAAAAAGCTTTCGAGATAGACAAAGGATTTGTGAAGTCATACGCTTCCAAGGCATTTCCGATTATCTGTAATGAGATATTATATGGAGTCGGACAGATGATAATCAACGTGGTCATGGGGCATCAGAGCGACTCGGCCATAGCAGCTATGGCGGCGTTTCGTGTGTGTGAGGGATTTGTGTACGCATTTTTTGGTGGCCTGGCAAATGCTTCTAGTGTTGCAGTTGGAAATGAGGTCGGAGCGGGAAATCTTGACAGAGGTCTTTCATATGCAAAGAGGGCGGCACTTGTATGTCCTGCTATTACATTTACCATAGTGCTCATCATGGCGCTGTTGCACAATCCGCTGTTTTCACTATTTGGACTTGGGGCAGAGGCTATGGTGTACACAAAGTATATGCTTCTCATATATCTGTTCTTTGGCGCAGTCAGGACCTGTTGCTATATACAAAATGAGTGTTTCCGCGCTGGAGGAGAGGCAGTTGTCGGAACTGTCATGGAGATTGGCGGCCTGATGTTTTTTTCCGTACCTGCAACGTGGGTAGCCGGAATGGTGTTGAAACTTCCATTCCTTGCGGTGTTCTCATTTGTATATACCGATGAGCTGTTGAGATTTGTAATACTTACTCCGTATCTGCTTAAAGGCAGGTGGATCAAGCCGATGACGGGGCCTGGACGTGCTGCTCTTGACGACTTCAGAGTAAGGATGAAAAGAAAGAAGAAAAAAGGAGCCTGACCCCAACCGGAAAAAGGTGCCTGACCCCATCCGGGAAAAAGGTGCCTGACCCCATCCGAGGGAAAAGGGGCCTGACCCCAACCGAGAAAGGAGTAGATAATATGCTTGAAATAAAGAATCTTACAAAGAGATACGGGGAGAAAGTGGCGGTGGACAATCTGAGCATGCATATTATGCCAGGGGAGATATATGGTTTCATAGGACATAACGGAGCGGGAAAGACAACGACCATCAAGGCGTGTACCGGAATCCTGAGGTTTGAGGAGGGAGATATCCTTATTGATGGGGTATCCATAAAGGAGAATCCGCTGGAGTGCAAGAGAAATATTGCGTACATACCCGATAATCCGGATCTCTATGATTTTATGACGGGAATGGGATATCTGAATTTTATAGCCGATATATTTGCCGTGCCTGAAGAGGTTAGGAATGAGCTCATTGACAAATATGCAGACGCATTTGAGATAAAGGATAATCTTGGACAGCTCATATCCGAGTATTCCCACGGAATGAAGCAGAAGCTGGCAATCATATCGGCGTGGATACATGAGCCGAAGCTGATCATCATGGATGAGCCATTTGTGGGACTGGACCCTAAGGCTTCCCACACACTAAAGCAGATGATGAGAAAGATGTGTGATGAAGGCGGGGCGATATTCTTCTCCACGCATGTTCTTGAAGTGGCTGAAAAGCTGTGCGATAAGGTGGCGATCATCAAGGGCGGGCATCTTGTGAAAGCCGGCATAATGGAGCAGGTAAAGGGTGACGAGTCACTGGAATCTGTGTTCCTCGAGCTGGAGGGCGAGTCATGATAAAGATATTGATGAGGAAACAGCTCAAGATGCTGTTCAGTGGATTTTTCATCGACCGCAAGACCGGGAAATCCAGATCAAAGAGAGCTGCAGTGCTTGGGATTGCTGCATATGCCCTGCTGTTTATTGGCTGTATGGGAGCTATGTTTGGAAGCGTGGCATATTCCATGTGTGCACCGCTCTGTGCGGTGGGCATGGACTGGATGTACATGTCGATGGTTGCACTGATGACACTTGCTATTGGAATATTTGGCAGTGTGTTCAATACATTTGCGAGTCTGTATCAGGCAAAGGACAACGACTTGATGCTGTCACTCCCGATACCGGTCAGGGCAATACTTTTTTCCAGGATATCAGGAGTATACATTATGGGAGCAATGTTCGCAGTCACAGTCATGGTTCCCGGAATAATAGTGTATGGCGTTGTGGTCCATCCGGGTGTCTGGGCTCTGGTGTCGGCTTCTATCGTGCTGGTGCTGCTGACATTTGTCATACTAGTGCTGTCATGCATACTTGGCTTGGTGGTGGGCAAGATAGGAAATAAGACAAGAAACAAGAGCTTTGTGACAGTTGTGTTGTCGCTGGCATTTCTGGTGTTATACTACGGTGTGTACATGAATGCAAATAAGATGCTCTCAAGTATTCTTGCAAATACTGAGATGTACAGCTCAAAGATAAAGGGGATGGCGTATCCGCTCTATGTGGTGGGCAGTGCCGCAGCCGGCAATGCGTGGCATTTAGTGCTTGTGGCAGCAGGAACTGTGGTGATAACATTGGCAGTGTGGCTGGTACTTGAGCGCACATTTATCGGAATAGTCACAACAAAGACCGGACATACCAAGATGAAAATGGTGGCAAAACGCACCAGAGCACGGAGCGGGGAGATGGCACTCCTCCAGAGGGAGTTCAAAAGACTCGCCTCGTCAGCCGTTTATATGCTGAACTGTTCACTCGGAACACTGCTCATGCCCGTTCTGGCGGTGATATGTATTGTAAAGGGGCAGTTTGTCGTTGATACGATCTCCAAAGTTCCGGGCTTGCCGGATGGCGTACTCGTATTTGGAGCCTGTGTGGCTGTGTGTGCTGCGGCATCAATGAATGATCTGACAGCACCGTCCATATCACTTGAGGGAAAGACTTTGTGGATCATGAGATCGCTTCCTGTCACGCCGTGGCAGATACTCCGGGCGAAGATAAAGATGCACGTGATCCTGACAATGATCCCGGCAGCCGTCTTAGATATAGTAATGATAGTTATTGTGAAGCCATCATTTGCAAATGGAGTGATGATGCTTTTGATACCGTGTCTGTATGTGTGCCTGACAGCCTATATAGGCCTTGTGGTCAATCTCAAGATGCCAAAACTTGACTGGACATCAGAGACTGCGGTGGTGAAACAGAGCATGGGAGTCCTGGTTGCGCTTTTATCAAATTTCGTATATATAATTGTCATCGTGGCTGGGTATATGTTGATTGGAAGCATGACCGGATTGACAGTATATCTTATAATATGCGTAGCGGTGACAGCGCTGGCAGCCGTCTGTTTCAGAGAGTGGCTTAAGAGACGTGGAGTGGAGATATTGGAAGTGCTCTCTTAGTCTGCTGGGATATGCAAATGTAAAATCATATTATATGGAAGTATATAATTGCAGAAAGATATAGTCGCAGAGTAATATGGTTGTGGCTATATAGTTACAGAAGGATATAGTTTGGAATACACATAATCATAGAAACAAAAAAATCAGAGGTAATTGACAAAATGACTGACATGCAAAAAGATAGACATGACGCAGAAAATCCTGAACAGGGCGATCTGAATCTGGTCAGGCAGCAGAAAGCTGAACTGGACAGAGAGAATATAAAAGAAGAGGAAAAAGAGGCAAAAAGGGCAAAAAAATTGCATTACAGAGAATTGAATGAGCCGCCAAAACTCACCGTACTTGAGGAGGTGGGGAATGC
Organism: uncultured Coprococcus sp.; assembly: GCA_934270935.1. Classification (GTDB taxonomy): domain Bacteria; phylum Bacillota; class Clostridia; order Lachnospirales; family Lachnospiraceae; genus Coprococcus. The sequence goes on from CAKQQK010000016.1 coordinate 17,713, forward strand.
AGTCACTCACGGAATAGGCGCCGGACTTGCCATTGCGGGATTCGTCTTGCTACTTCTAAAGTCTGATACGGGACTTAAAGTTATGGCGTCGTGCTTTTATGGAATATCACTCATACTCATGTTCCTTATGAGCTGCCTGTATCACTCATACAAATCGGGGCTTACGGTGAAGAGGATATGGAGAAGGTTTGATTACTCTTCTATATATCTTCTGATCGGCGGAACATTTGCACCGCTGTACCTTGTGTACTGGGGAAATACTCTGGGTATTGTGCTTTTTTGCGTGCAGTGGGCACTCATTATAGCGGGCATATCCATCATATGTGTATTCGGACCAGGCAGGTTCAGACCGATACATTACACACTGTACTTCGTCATCGGATGGAGCGCGGTCATGTTTATTCCGGGCTGGTTCAGAAATGACAAACCGCTTCTTGGAATGATCGTGGGCGGCGGCATCATTTATACGCTTGGCATGATACCGTTTGTGAAGGATACCAAAGGAGCGCATTTTATCTGGCATATATTTGTGATGCTGGGGGCGGCGCTGCATTGGTTTGGGATGTACCTTTTTGTGTATTGACGGACGTACGAAAAACTGCTCTCCAGTTTGGAATGCCCCTGAGCATATATCTCCAATCACGCTAATCTTCCTTCGTTTCGGCTTGCTTATATATGCACTACGCTCTGCGCACAAAAAGGGCGTGTGCGAAGAGCTCCGGCAATAAGCGCTGAAACTCAGTCGATTACGCTACCGATTGGAGATATATGCTCAGGGACGTTATCCAAACTGGAGAGCAGTTTTTCTGTTACTGACAGAGACAGCCTGCATTATCGATGGCACACATATAAAAAATGTATAATTGATGAAAAAAATAAGAAGAAAACGCAGTATGCGTTAAGAGATTATTTTTTTAAATTCTGGTATGAATTTGTACCAAAAGATACAAGAGTAATAGAGATGGGACAAGGAGAGATCTATTATCAAAAAGCTGTTAAATCAGTTTTGCATTCTTTTATGGGAACTGTATTTGAAGAGATGTGCAGATACTATACTCTGAAACAGGGAATACATGTGGTGTTTGGCTCGTGTATTACTTCAGTGGGAACCAGGTGGGGTGCAGAAAATGTAACTGATAAGACTGGAAGCAAAAGATTTCACTCAGCTGATATAGATGTTGTTGCTTTGTCTGAAATAGATAACTTATACCTGAAAAATACAGAGGATCAATGTATGTAGTCTTTTCGTTATCTGGAGATACATATTGGTTTGAATCAATATCAGATGAGAATGTCGTATTACTTACATTGGATTCGCTTTATGAATAATTGCAAATTCCATTGATTGCAACAATAAAGCGTGGTATCTTTTAGTCGATAATTACTATCACTTTTATATTATAGGAGAAATACAATGAACAGAGTAGAGAAAATGCTTGGCAGAATGAAAGCGGGTAAACTGTATAAATGTGTCGATTGGGATCCGGAGGGTAAGGCGAAGGATCTGGTAGATAAGTTCAACAGCGCACCAAGGTCTGAGACGATGACAAGAACCGGAGAGTATCTTGGAAAATTATTTGCACACATGGGAAAGGAGTGTTACATAGAGCCGCCTTTTTATTGTGACTATGGAACAAATATACATGTGGGCGATTATTTCTATGCAAATACTGGACTGATCGTTCTGGATCAGTGTGATGTCATCATCGGAGATCATGCATTTCTGGGACCAAGGGTCAATATATACTGTGCATGTCATCCTATAGATGCGATGGTCAGAAATGCCGGCGTGGAGCTTGGCAAGCCGGTTACAATAGGTGATAACGTATGGATAGGCGGCAACACTGTCATCAATCCCGGGGTGACGATAGGGTCAAATGTTGTCATAGGCTCAGGGTCGGTTATCACAAAGGATATTCCAGATAACGTGATAGCTGCCGGAAATCCATGTAAGGTCATAAGACAGATAACAGATAAAGATAGGGAATATTGGCTTAAGCAGTTAGAGGAATTTGAGGCAGACACGCTGTAGTAGGGACGTTGCTTTTGTAACGAGGAGTGTCCCCTGTATTGGATTTATATGACAGAGGGACACTCTTCGTTACAAAAGGAACGTCCCTGGAGAGGACATATGACAAATTATAGATTCGTATTCAGCTACGATGGCACCCGCTATCACGGCTGGGAGAGTAAAAAGAATGCAGATACCGTTGAGGGGCGCATCGAGGCGGTGTTGTCGAAAATGGAGGATGGAGAAAACGGTAAGACAGCGGATGTCTGTAGGGAGAATATGTCCGCAGATATCCGGGATACGAAAACACCGGTAAGGGTGGATATCCATGGCGCAGGCAGGACTGATGCGGGTGTCCATGCCAGAGCCATGGTCGCAAGTGGAAGGCTGAATACCGATATGACACCAGGTGAGATAAAGGATTATATGAACAGATATCTGCCTGCGGATATATGTGCACTTGATGTGGCGGTGGCCGGGGACAGGTTTCATGCAAGGCTGAATGCGACCGGCAAAATCTACGAATACACACTGTATGTAGGATCTGAGAAACCTGTGTTTGACAGGAATTATGTGTGGTGTGTACCTCAGGGAAGTGTGCTTGATGTGGATGCGATGAAAAAGGCTGCATCGTATCTCGTTGGAAAGCATGATTTTAGGTCATTTTGTGGCAACAATAAAATGAAGAAGTCAACGGTGAGAACCATATATGATGTGGAGATAGTCAAGGAGGGAGACTATATCCGCATGAGGTTCCATGGAAATGGATTTCTGCAGAACATGGTGAGGATACTCACCGGAACATTGGTGGAGATAGGATGTGGACATATGGATGCGGAGCATATGCCGGAGATCATAGCGGGGATGGACAGGCAGCTTGCCGGGCCTACGGCTCCGCCGCATGGACTATGTCTGCTTAAGGTTGAGTATGATTGAGACGGCAGCAGTATTTTCAGCAGTTACCGATGAATTAATCTGAATGTAAAAGGATGACAGACCATGGGTATATCGGACAGAGATAGTGAAAAGGTAAAGTTACAGCAAATGAATATGATGGCGGGAAAGCCGGAGGATGTAAAGACGCTCAGTCTGTTCATGGACATAGGAGCCATGATGATACGAAACGGGTCGGAGGTAAAGAGGGTGGAGGACACCCTCAGACGAATGGGCGCGGCATACGGCGCAGATCGCATGGATGTCTTTGCGATCACATCCACTCTCGTGTGTACTATGAACATGCCTGACGGATCTGTGTGTTCTATGACTAGGGGAACCAGAGATGGAACAAAGACGGATTTCCGTAAACTTGAGAGGATAAATGCTTTGAGCAGGGAGTATTGCGCACAACCATTTGGCTTGGAAAGACTCAGTGATGACATAGCGAAGATTGAAGGAACAAATGCACCGAGATTTCGTGTATGTGTGGGAAGTGTACTTGCTGCGGCAGCATTGGCGGTATTCTTTGGCGGAAATATATTGGATGGAGTGACAGCGGCGGTATTTGCTGTCATAATATGGCTGATGCAGGTTTATTTTGCACCGATATGCACAAACAATATACTCTTTAATTTTTTGTGCTCATTTGTTACGGGAGTCCTGATTGGCATTGTGGGGCATGTTATCCCGACACACGGAGACAAGGTAATGATAGGCGATATTATGCTGCTTATACCGGGACTTGCTTTGACAAATGCAGTGAAGGACATGTTTGTAGGGGATACCATAACGGGAAGTCTAAGGCTGGTTGAGTCGCTGCTCTGGGCGGCGGCGATAGCGTGCGGATTTGCCCTGGCGGTATTTATCACGATTTAGGAGGTGCAGACAAGTGCAGCAAACGATCATACAGGTTGTCACAGCTCTATTAGGTTCACTGGGATTTGCTTTGATGTTCAATCTAGGAAAGAGAAATGTGATACCGGCGGCGATAAATGGAATGTGTACATGGATAGTGTACATTTTGATGGGAAAGGTCGTAGACGATGTGTTTGTTCCTTCACTTGTTGCCAGTTTGTGGGCAGCAATTTTTGCTGAGGCAGCAGCGAGGATAATGAAAGCACCGGCAAATCAATATTTGATAGTGGGGCTTATACCACTTCTTCCCGGAGCACCGCTATACTATACCCTGAGCGCGGCATTTGACTCGGACTGGGTGACGGCTGGTGCACGCGGCAATGATACGATACTGTTCGTTCTTGGAATTGCAGTGGGGATAAGTGCCGTATGTGGATGTGACGATATAATAAAGAGATTAAAGGGAAGGCGCAGCCGAGCTTGAGTCCGTGAGCCGATGGTGTTATTCTACAGGTTGATATAAATTCCGGATAAAGGAGACGGGGATATGATAGATAAGTATGGAAAGAAATTGTTTATATTTCTGGGTTGTGATGTAGTGTATTTTATTTTGTGGGTCATACCGGCTATACAGATCCCGGCATCGGCGGCAGTGTTTACAGGACTGGGACTTTTGGTTATGACGGCACTCAGCTTTGTTGAGGTTGAGGATGATACATTTGACAGGGTAACAGGTGATGAGAAGTGGTTTAAAATAGCGTTCCTTGTGGGTGCAGTTCTTGCCCTAGTGGGAATAATACTTATGCTCATGTTTATGAAGATATAAGGTGGCATGACTATACATGAAGTTGTGAAAAGGATCTGTGCAGCAGATTTGGCTGTGCGGAGCTTTGTTACGTGATAACTTAAGAAAGTCTAAAAGATCTGTATGGTTGTTTCTTAAAGCGTGCACCAACTAAAATAAGATAGCTCCAAAAAAGTGTTATTTATTTGTGTTAATTAGGGACGTTAGAGTGTCATATATAAGGACAAGCATATTTGGAAGGGAATATAGGAGGAATATATTATGAGAAAGAGAGTTACAAGGTTAGCGGCATGTGTGCTGGCTGGAGTTATGGCTGTTCAGCTTGCAGGCTGTGGCAGTAAAAAGGTGGATTATACAATGGACGGTGACGGGACATCCGGAGGATACAGTGAGAGCGATGACGGAGGACGGAGCGGCCTTGTAAAGTCACTTGGTATACCTGACAAATGCGATGAGACATTGGACGTGGGAAAATCAGGACTTTCAGAGATAAGGTGTACGGCTGACAAGGTGGATGTGCCGGATACGGACAAGCTGAAAAAGGTGTATTACACCACGACAAAGCTTGATGCCAAGCAGAGACAGACCATAGTGGAAGGACTTCTGGACAGATCCCAGGGGATATACGTGCGAAAGGATGGCGTGTCAACCAAGGATGAACTGAAGAACATGATAGAGATGACAAAGAAGTTCAAGGAGGAGGCTGCCAGTCAGGGCGATGACACATCTGATTCATGGTATGACGCACAGATCGAGACGTACAAGAGCCAGATGGCGGAGGCACCTGAAAGTCTGCCGTTGCTTGAAAATTATGATGATCCGTACGCAGCATACACAGGAAAGCATGGAGACAAGGATTATACGGTAGCTCTTTCAGGCTACAGCAGCAATGAGAAGGTAGACTCCGGAATGTATATGGCATTCAGTTTGGCTGAGACTGAGGAGAACGCACTTCTGGATGGAGTTGCCGGAGCCACGTATACATATGTCACCGGAGAGAGCAGTGTCACAGATGTGGATGTCTCGAATATGGAAAATGAGTGCCATATTACGGAGAGCGATGCCATATCTCAGGCTATGAATTTCCTTTCAAGCGTAGGGATAGACGGCATGGAATGCTCAAAAGTGGAACCGCTTGTGAGAGTATGGTCAGGTGAAAACGGCGATGTAAAGCAGGCAAAGGTAGATGGATATTATGTGACCCTGACCCGCACAATAAATGGTGTTCCGATCAGAAACGGAGAACTTTATAATGTTGACAACTTACAGAACCAGAATGGATATATGTACGATATAGATGATATGGCGCATATAAGTGTAAATGACGAAGGAGTCGTATACATGTATTCAACCCTCTATTCGGATTCAGCATCATTTAAGGATGAGGACGTGGATATACTGGGCTGGGACGACATGATATCTAAGGCAAATGAGAGCATTGCAGCATATTACGAGAAATACCAGACAAGGTATGGCAAGATAGATTTCAATAATGTGGCACTCAGATATGTGTCATCTGTGGACGAATCTGGCAAGATGTATTATATCCCGGCATGGGTATTTACAGAGAGCGAGGAACTACGCGGCGGAGACACATCGGGAGAGATTTCCCAGATCGTCTGCATAAACGCAATAGATGGAAGCTATATAGACCTTATAGAGGACGCCAAGCAGATGAAATTGTGGGATGACTATAATTAAGGGACGGAGGGGACAGGTACCTCCGTCCCCCGGATTCCTAAATAACGGGCAGTAAGTTGTTTTCATAACTTGACTGCCCGTTGTTTTTATAATAGCCGATTTTACAGGTGAAGGACTCTGTCCTTTATCTCCTGGGTACGTCCCTGATTCCAAAACTGTGTTCCGATATATCCGCAGGTACGCCTTGCAACAAAGAGGGTGTTCTGGTCACGGTTGCCACAGTTAGGACATTCCCAGACCAATTTGCCGTAGTTGTCTGTAACTATCTTGATCTCTCCGTCGTAGCCGCACTTTTCACAATAGTCGCTCTTGGTGTTAAGCTCGGCGTAGAGAATGTTGTCATATATGAATCGCATAACTTCCAGAACTGCATCAATATTGTTCTGAAGGTTAGGCACCTCAACGTAGATTATGGCACCGCCCGGTGAAAGTTTCTGGAATTCAGATTCAAATTTCAGTTTGCTGAAAGCGTCAATATGCTCGGTTACATGAACGTGATAGCTGTTGGTTATATAATTTTTGTCGGTTACACCTGGAATTATGCCGAAACGTTTCTGCAGGTTCTTGGCGAACTTGTATGTGGTTGATTCCATTGGAGTTCCGTATACAGAGTAGCTTATATTCTCTGCGGCTTTCCACTCGGCGCATTTGTTGTTGAGCTTCTGCATTACAGCGAGCGCGAATTCCTTGCCCTCCTCTGAGGTGTGGGTCCTGCCGATCATGCGGACACACATCTCACAGAGCCCTGCATAGCCGAGGGATATGGTTGAGTAGCCGCCAAAGAGCAGCTTGTCAATCTTCTCGCCTTTTTTGAGTCTTGCCAGCGCACCGTGCTGCCATAGTATAGGAGCGACATCTGATATGGTTCCAAGCAGTCTTTCGTGTCTGCATCTGAGAGCCTTGTGACAAAGTTCAAGACGTTCGTCCAGAATCTTCCAGAATTTGTCCATGTCGCCGTATGATGAACATGCAACATCCACAAGATTGATTGTGACAACGCCCTGGTTGAACCGTCCGTAATATTTGCGCGTTCCGTCTGGATTCCTTATGCCGTCTTCCTTAGTAGGAAAAATGCCGGTGTGATCCAGATTCCCTTCTCGTTTTTGACGCCCTTGATCCTCTGATTAAGGACTTCTTTTATGATGAGCGCAAGATCCTCCCTTGTCTGACCCTCAGGAACCTCCTCTAGGTACATAAACATTGTGACAAACGGAGCCTGACCGTTACATGTCATCAGTGTGATGAGCTGGTACTGTATCGTCTGTATTTCGCTTTTGACTTCGTTCAGAAGTTTTTTCCTGCTCACATCCACAAATGGGGCGAGATGCTGTAGTAGGGACGTTCCTTCTGTAACGAGGAGTGTCCCCTGTATTGGATTTATATGACAGAGGGACACTCTTCGTTACAGAAGGAACGTCCCTGGAGAGAAATGGAATGTGTACATGGGTGGTATATATTTTAATTCGTGCTATAATAGATGACGTGTTTATACCGTCATTTGTGGCCACACTGTGGGCTGCTATATATGCAGAGATCGCAGCCAGAGTGATGAAGGCTCCCGCAAATCAGTATCTTATAGTGGGTGTGATACCACTTCTTCCGGGTGCTCCGCTATACTACACGCTGAGTGCTGCATTTGGCTCAGACTGGGAGGCTGCGAAAATGTATGGCAATAACACGATGCTGTTCGCACTGGGAATCGCAGTGGGCATAAGTGTTGTATGTGGTGTGGATGAGATCATCAGAAAATTGAGAGAAGGCCATGTCAGATGATTTCTCATCTGGGGCAAATAAAGGAGAGTATGTAGGATGTTGGAAAAATATGGAAAAAAATTGATTGTCTTTCTTGGTTGTGACATTGTTTATTTTATTTTGTATGTCATTCCGTTTATAAAGATTCCGCCTGTGTCTGCCATATTTACCGGGCTTGGGCTTCTGGTAATGACGGCACTAAGTTACGTGGAGGTTGAGGACGATACATTTGAGCATATCACAGGTGAAGAGAAGTGGTTTAAGACGGCTTTTCTTGTCGGCGGTGTGCTGACACTTGTGGGTGTGATATTGCTCCTCGTATTTGCAGGGGCTTAATGATATACGGAGAATTACAAAGATCCTTTCTGCCTGGCTGGCTGCTGGGCGGGAAGGATCTTTTTTTGTTTGACAGCAATTTTTTTGACCAGAATAGGGATCAGAAGAGGGAGCGAAGAAGCTTAACTGTGGTCTGATATACCATCTGGGAGCAGAAACCCTTAAGAATTTCTTAAAGAAGAGGGTAATTGTTTCTTAATCGGTTTTTCAAGTAAAATTTCATCAAGAGAGGGGAAAAGCCCTGGCAGGCGCATCCAATGCAAACAGGTGAGTTATGAAAAAAGAAGGGATGGAAAAGAGTATGATAGACATGACAAAACGCTCCAGAAGACTGGCTCTGATAATGGCTGGTGCTATATCACTGTCCCTGTGTGGATGTGAGATGGCGAATGGGAATTCAGCGCAGGGAGAGGCTAGGACAACATACATATATGGAGATTCCATACAGGAGAATGCCGGGGCATCGCTAAGGGCGAAGCTTGGTGTACCAGATTCCTGTAAGACCACATTTGACACGGGGAAATCCGGACTTTCGGAGATAAGTCTGGACACCGATGACATAGATGTGCCAGGGACGGATAGAGCGTACATTGTTGGTTTTGACGGGATAGAACTGACTCAGGAAAAAATACAATCCATGGTGGAGGGCGTATTTGACAAGTCGGAGGGTATATACTGCCGCGATGATGGTGATGAGAATATGACAAAGGAGGAAATACAGCAGGGGATAGACCTTATCGAAGTGTACCGTGACCAGGCTCTTAAAGAAGGAAAAACGGATGTGGCAGATATGTATGACAGTGATATCGCTGCTGAGAAAATCAGAATGGCGAGTGCTCCTGATACTTACAGACCGGTGGCAGAGTATACATCAGACAAGATATATGTAGGTCAGAGTGATGGAGATAAGTTTAGTCTGTGGGTATCCGGAGGAGACAAGGATGAAGGGGCATCAGGCGTGAGTGTTGAGTACAGCGCAGATGCAAGCCGTGACCAGGATTATCTTGCAAATGTGCCTGATGCCGTTATCACTGAGACTGTGGGTGAGAATAATTCTGGGATTGATGCCGGAGATCAGCAGAATGTGTGCAGTCTGGACGAGAATTCTGCAGGGATCATGGCGCAGGAATTTCTGGATAAGATTGGAATATCTGGGATGGCATTCAGGAGTTCTCAGGCTGTGATCAGGACATGGCTTGATGGAAATATGGAGTGCATAAAGACGGAGAAAAATGGTTATGTGTTTGAATTTGGCAGACAGATCGCCGGAATCCCTGTGGTGTATGAGGATCCCACTGGTGTAGATAACCTGAAAAATGATAAGGGATATGTCATGCATGACGGGGATCTTGCTTCGGTGTATGTAGATGATAAAGGTGTGTTCAGCGTCAGAGCAAGGCTGACTACGGATCCGGATTCATTTGTCAGGGAAGACACAGGGCTGCTTAGCTGGGCTGATATGCTGGAGCAGGCAAACGACAACATTTCAGAGTATTACAGCAAATATCCTACGGCATACTCCAAGGTGCAATTTGACAGTGCCAGGCTTTTGTATGTGCCGTGCAGAAAGGATGACGGAAGTCTTGCCTATGTTCCGGCATGGATGCTTACTGAGGAAGATGATAAAGACATTTTAGATGATGGCGCTGCATATCATAACATAGTGCAGATGGTGTACATAAATGCAATTGATGGAAGTCTTATAGACATAGCTGAGACCGCAAAGACACTGGGGACCTGGTTCAGTTATGATGATGGCGATGGAGGAATAAAAACTTTGACAAGGTAATATGTGTTATTTGATGATTTTAAATTGTCTTATAGTATGTGCACCAACAAAACAATGAAACCAGGTTGATTTTATATAAATACTAAAAATATACACAAGAAGGGATTCACAAAATAGGAAAGAGAGGAAAAATATTATGAGAAGATCAAAGAGAGCGACAAGAATTGCGGCATGCGTGCTGGTGGGGGTGATGGCTATGCAGCTTTGTGGCTGTGGAGATAAGAAGGTTGATTATTCAATTGATGGGGACTCACAGATGTCGGAGACAGGCGATGAAGCCGGCGGCTCAGAGAAGAGTGCACTTGCAAAGAAGTTTGGCGTGCCGGATTCATGTGATCTGACATTTGACGTTGGCAAATCAGGCTTGTCGGCTATAACCTGTAATGATGCTGATATAAAGCTCCCGGATTCAGACAGGATAAAGAAGGCTGAATTTGGCATAGTGTCATTGGATGCCGCACAGATACAGAAAATAGTGGAGGGGGTGTTTGATAAGTCCCAGGGAATTCAGGTTAGAAAAGATGGGGTTATGACAAAATCAGAGCTTCAGGACATGATAGATCAAACTACGAAATTCAAGGAGGAAGCTGCAGGAAATGGTGATGATTCGTCTGGAGCATGGTATGATACCCAGATAGACACATATAAGAAGCAGATGGCCGAAGCGCCTGATACGCTCCCGGAGTTGGAGAATTATGATGATCCATACTGTGAGTATGTGGGTATGAATGGTGATCACAAGTATTCACTTTCATTCAGTCAGACAAGGGATAACAATGCAGATGCAGGTGTATTTATATCATTCAATCCTTCAACAGATGAAGAGAATCTGGAACTCGAGAAAGTTGATGGTGCAGAGTATACGTATCTAACCGAGTCGTCAAATGTTGATAGTATAGATCAGGATAATATCCAGAATAATTGCCAGATCAATGAAGAAGCCGCAAAGGATAGCGCCAGAAATTTCCTCAGCAGTATAAGTGCTGAGGGAATGGAATGTACAAAGATTGTCCCTCTTGTCAGAGTGTGGTCAAAAAATAATGGCGATCAGCTTAAGGCCGAAGTAAATGGATACTCAGTCAGTTTTGCAAGAGTGATAAGTGGAGGCAGTTTTGTGATGTCTGGTCTGAACAATGTAGATAACCTTCAGAATTCAAATGGTTATATGTATGATAGTTTGGACTACGCAACTGTGTATGTAGATGATGATGGTGTCATCAGTATGTACTATAACATTTATACAGATCCTCAGTCAGTCAAAGAAGAGGACGTAGAGATCCTTAGCTGGAATGATATGCTTGAAAAAGCACAGACATCCATAGCGGAGTATTACGAGAAATACAATACAAGATACAGTAAGGTTGAGTTCAACGATGTGACACTCGGTTATATGCCGGTTATGGAAGACGACGGAAAGATGTATTATATTCCGGTGTGGGCATTCAAACAGTCAGAGGAGCTCAGAGATCAGAGCAGTGATGCCGAGGTGTCGCAGGCAGTAATGATAAATGCGATGGATGGAAGTTATATAGACATAGTTGAGAATGCAAAGAAGCTGAATCTGTGGGATTCATTTTAACGAGTGAAGTTTTTACGTGTAATTGACGATCATAAAAATAAGAGAACATTGAATGTGGATCTTGGTGAACAGGTTCATGACACCAAGGATTTGGGTGGTGAACGAGAAGACGAAGAAGATTGTGTATGATGAGGTAAAATAAACCACAGGCAGTCAGTTGATTTTTGAGGTAAGCTCATAACAACCTGACTGCCTGTGGTTTTTATTAATAACTTTTTTAATATAGTCTATTTTACAGATGAAGCACTCTGTCCTTTATCTCCTGTGTACGTCCCTGGTTCCAGAACTGGGTTCCGATATAGCCGCAGGTACGTCTTGCGACGAAGAGGGTGTTCTGGTCGCGGTTGCCGCAGTTAGGGCACTCCCACACCAGCTTGCCGTAGTCGTCTGTCACTATCTTGATCTCGCCGTCATAGCCACATTTCTCACAATAGTCGCTCTTGGTGTTCAGCTCTGCATAGAGAATGTTGTCGTATATGAACTTCATGACCTCAAGGACTGCGTCTATGTTGTTCTGGAGGTTTGGAACTTCGACGTAGCTGATGGCGCCTCCAGGTGACAGCTTCTGGAATTCTGACTCGAACTTCAGCTTGCTGAAAGCGTCTATGTGCTCAGTTACATGTACGTGGTAGCTGTTGGTTATATAATTCTTGTCGGTTACACCCGGTATGATTCCGAAACGCTTCTGCAGGTTCTTAGCGAACTTGTATGTGGTTGATTCCATTGGAGTTCCATATACAGAGTAGCTGATATTCTCAGCGGTCTTCCACTCAGCACATTTGTCGTTGAGCTTCTGCATAACTGCAAGGGCGAATTTCTTGCCCTCCTCGGATGTATGGGTCTTGCCGATCATGCGGACGCACATCTCGCAGAGACCTGCATAGCCAAGGGAAATGGTTGAATAGCCGCCAAAGAGCAGCTTGTCGATCTTCTCACCCTTCTTCAGTCTTGCCAGTGCGCCGTGCTGCCACAGTATAGGGGCAACATCTGAGATGGTACCCAGCAGACGCTCATGTCTGCAGCGAAGTGCTCTGTGGCACAACTCCAGACGATCCTCAAGTATCTCCCAGAACTTATCCATATCTCCATCGGATGAGCATGCAACATCCACAAGGTTGATGGTCACGACACCCTGGTTAAAACGTCCGTAGTATTTGCGGGATCCATCAGGATTCCTGATGCCGTCCTCCTTTGTAGGAAATGATCTGCAGCCCATGCATGGATACACATCGCCGTCCTTCATCTCTCTCATGACTTTGGCGGAGATGTAGTCGGGAACCATGCGCTTTGCGGTGCATTTGGCGGCAAGCTCGGTCAGATACCAGTATTTGGAATCTGTGGTGATGTTGTCCTCGTCCAGAACATATATGAGCTTAGGAAATGCCGGTGTGATCCAGATTCCCTTCTCGTTCTTGACTCCTTTGATCCTCTGATTCAGGACCTCCTCTATGATGAGTGCCAGGTCATCCCTTGTCTGTCCCTCAGGGACCTCATCCAGATACATGAACATGGTGACAAATGGTGCCTGACCGTTACATGTCATCAGCGTGATGAGCTGATACTGTATGGTCTGTATTCCGCTTCTGACCTCATTCAGAAGTCTCTTCTCTGTGATCTTGTCGATGATTGCATCGTCGAGTGATTCTCCGCACTCCTTGCGTTCTTCGATGACCTGTGCACGGAGCTTTTGTCTGCTGACATCCACAAATGGTGCCAGATGGGACAGTGTAAATGTCTGTCCGCCGTACTGGTTGCTGGCAACCTGTGCCACGATCTGAGTTGTTACGTTGCATGCTGTGAAGAAGCTGTGTGGCTTCTCAATCATGGTCTCACTGATCACGGTTCCGTTCTGCAGCATATCCTCAAGGTTGATGAGGTCACAGTTGTGCTCCTTCTGAGCATAGTAGTCTGAATCATGGAAATGTATGATTCCCGCCTCATGAGCCTCCACAATATCCTCTGGCAGAAGCATTCTCTTTGTGAGATCCTTGGACACCTCGCCAGCCATGTAGTCACGCTGGGTTGAGTTGATCACTGGATTCTTGTTGGAGTTCTCCTGATTGACCTCCTCGTTCATATGGTCTATGAGTGCAAGGATTCCGTTGTCCGTGGTGTTGGACTTACGTGCGAGCTCTCTCTTATAACGGTAACGCACATACTTCTGTGCTACCTCGTAGCCTCGCATCTCCATGATGCCTGTCTCGACCATATCCTGAATGTCTTCCACGTGGACTGCGTGGGACATCGACTCTATCTGTTTCTCCAGATTATCTGCTATGGCGTGAACCTGGTATTCGTTAAGCTGGTGGAGTTTGTCAACCTCATTGTTGGCAGCTCTGATGGCATTCTCTATCTTTGACAGGTCAAATGTCACCTCTTCTCCATTTCTTTTGATTACATGTACGTGTGTTTTAGCTTCCTCTGACACAACAATAGCCTCCCTCTTCCAATTCAATGCTAAATTTAATCCTAATATTCCAATCATTCAAATTAACTGAAATCAGGCCTTTCAGGTCTGGTTTGACGTCATATAGTAGATGCGGCTGCCCATGCCGCATGGAATTATTTATAAAGAAAATAAGCTGACGCTTGCGACAAATATAATAGGTAGCGCACTGATGTGCGCGTAGGTCGTCAAGCTGACGCTTGCGACAAATATAATAGGTAGCACGCTGATGCGTGCGTAGGTCATCAGGCTAACGCTTGCGACAAATACAATAGGTAGCACGCTGATGCGTGCGTAGGTCATCAGGCTAACGCCTGTGACAAATAATGTAAACACAATATATTTGGTGGAGATAATGTGAGACACCCACTAGATATTGTGCCCTGTTATTATAGCCATCACAAATGACATTGTAAAGATGAAAAATGTGCTTTTACACAATAAAAATCCCGGGGAGCGCATAAACCTTGACAAATTTTGAGAAAAAAATTTTGAGGGCGGTCAAAGCCTTGACAAGCAGCCATAAAAAGTGATACACACTTATATGAATACAATTTCTAACAGGTATTTTCAAAAACCGCACATCTATGTGCGTGGGTTGTCGGGTATGTGCCTGATGACACAATACAAATATCAAGGAGATAAAAAAATGCAGGAATTAAAGCCAATCAAAGAAGGTAAGGTACGTGAGATTTATGACAATGGAGACAGCCTGATCATGGTAGCTACAGATCGTATAAGCTGCTTCGATGTCATTCTTGACAATGTAATTTCCAAGAAGGGAACTGTTCTGACACAGATGTCAAAGTTCTGGTTTGACATGACACAGGACATCCTTCCTAACCACATGATCTCAGTTGATGTAAAGGATATGCCTGAGTTCTTCCAGCAGGAGAAGTTCGACGGCAACAGCATGATGTGCAGAAAGCTTGAGATGCTTCCAATCGAGTGTATCGTTCGTGGATACATCACAGGAAGCGGCTGGGCAAGCTACAAGGAGAACGGCACCGTATGTGGAATCAAGCTCCCAGAGGGATTAAAGGAGTCTGATAAGCTTCCTGAGCCTATCTACACACCATCAACAAAGGCCGAGATTGGCGATCACGATGAGAATATTTCATATGAGCAGAGCATTGCTCACCTTGAGAAGTACTTCCCAGGAAAGGGCGAGGAGTACGCTTCAAAGCTCAAGGAGTACACGATCACACTCTACAAGAAGTGTGCAGAGTACGCACTTACAAGAGGAATCATCATTGCAGATACAAAGTTTGAGTTTGGTCTTGATGAGAACGGCAACATCGTTCTCGGCGATGAGATGCTCACACCGGACAGCTCAAGATTCTGGCCAGCAGACGTATACGAGCCAGGTCATGGCCAGCCATCATTTGACAAGCAGTTCGCACGTGATTGGCTGAAGGCTAACCCGGACAAGGGATGGAAGCTTCCAGAGGATGTCGCTCAGAAGACTATTGACATCTACCTTGAGGGATACGAGAAACTCACAGGCAAGCCACTTGGAAAGTAATCCATATAATTGTGTATGGTAACTAGTGGTTTATATATGATCGAAAAAAGGCCGCAGCAGGACTGACTTAAGGGGATAGAAAAAAGCTTGCAGCCAGACAAAAGAAAGTATAGACGATGAAATTCAACAGGCGTGGGTATACACTATGTGTGATCCACGCCTGATTTTTTATGATAATTATGACACGATATTATTAGATTTTTTTAGAGTGTGTCCGTTGTACAGTCTCTTAGACTCATCTATGATCGGCACCATGATATCTGTATAGAATATGTCTCCAGAGTGCTTAAATACATAATATCCATGATATTTTTCAACTGCCTGCTGGATATTGTTCATGCCGAAACCGTGGTTTATAGAGCGGCGTGATTTTTGGGGAACTTCCTCTGGCGCACGGTTTTCACAGTGTATGGTAAATCGGTCATCCTCGGTGGTCTCAATTATCATATTAATATATTTATCGCCATTGTTGCAGACTCTGCATGCCGTCATACAATTGTCTAGTATGTTGCCAAGGATTGTGCACAGGTCGTAATCGCCTACAGGAATACGGTTGAAGTCCACATTCAATCTGGCAAAAAATGTTATATTGTTTTTGACAGCCAGATTATCATAGCTTGTCAGGAAAGAATCAATGACAAGGTTGCCTGTATTGTATTTGGCATAGTGATCCTCCATGTCCTGGATAGCGGTGGAAGTGTAATCCAGTAATTCATCATAGTGTTGTTTTTTGATCTGTTCCTGTATATAGAAGTAGTGTTTCTTGACATCATGAATAATTCTTCTTGTCTGCCTGTATGACTCTCCGAGCTGTTCGTATTTTTTCTTCTGGAAATCCAACTGTCTTTGTATATTCATATTTGTATACTTGATTATCGTTGCTGCGAATGTCTTCTGAATGAGGACGTAATTAACAATATTCAGCAAAGTAAGACACACAAATAATATCTCGTAAAACAGCAGATTATTACTCTCTGACAGAAAATGCAGCGGTGTAAAAGAGAATATCGTCACTGTTATCACAGGAGTAGTGAACAGGAGCACGCTATATTCCACGGGATGTTCGTATTTGGCATTCCTGAAGAACAGAGCTACTATCATACACAGAAGAAACAGCATGACTTTGGAACCAAGGTTCATGATACTGTATAAAAGGACTCTGTCAGTGATCTGGAGTATGGCAGGATTGATATGTGTGATAATGAACGTGAAAAATGTTTCCCCCAGAGATACCAGCACCTGAAATGAGAGTGTGGTAAGTATCCGGGCCTTTATGGTATTTGAAAAGAAGAAACATAGCCCAAATGTTGTCAGTATGCTTATGACAGGTGTTGTCAGAGCTGATGGTATAAAACTATACCGGGCAGACAGCCATTCATTTATGTATAGTATGATCTCCACGGACACAAGGGATGCTGCATACCATACATGATATTTGCTTTTGAATTTTTTCAGCATACTCTTCAGATATGTTGATATGATAAATATATCGAAAATGTACGTTATTGCACTTATTATGTAGTTCATAAAAACCGCCTTTCAATTAATCGTTGTGTAAAGAAACTATCTTATTCAGGAAACTATCTACGAGCATCTTTTTGTTCCTTTTGCTGACGTTTATCACATCTCCGTTTTTAAGGACGACTGTATTGTTCTGTATAAAATGTACAAATTGCAGATTTACTATAATACTTCTGGAACAGGGCATGAAAGATTTATCATTTATTGTTTTTTCCCAATAAGACAGTGTTCCGGTTGTGTGTATCTGGGCATCGGTCATATGAAATGCCAGTGTACGGTTGGCAGAATCTATGCACTCTATGTAGACGATTTCGTTTATATTTATAGTGTGCTCAATGGAGTCATCGCTGATGATAGAGATCAGGGTCTGTGTTTTCCTATAATAGGTTTCTATATCGTTCATCAGAGAGTCAAGAGTCTCAGTTGTCAAAGGCTTTTGCAAAAAGTGATAAGGATGGACCGAGAAAGAATCCATCATGTATTCAGGATAGTTGCTTATAAATACGATCAATACACTAAAGTCATAATTTCGCTTGATCTCCCTTGCTATGGATATGCCATTTTCTCCGGGCATCTCTATGTCAAGCATGATAACCTGATATCTTAAAGCATTTTCCTGGTCGTATGCATCCAACAGGTTGTGACCGCTTGGATACTTGTCTGCGTGAATATCAATTTCACTTTTCATCGAGTATGTAACAAGCATCTTTTCAAGTTTATTCATAAAATCAATGTTGTCATCGCAGATGGCTATATTCAGTTTCATAGCGGTTCCTCCTTATGAAAGTGCAATTGCAAATGTCCAATAATCTGATTTGCAAATATAATGATGCTGCACAGCATGATCATGTTGCAATACCTGTACAGATGAAATGATACCATAATAATGAGCAATATAAAAATAGTTACAAGCAAAAGTGTGCAGCAATGTTTGCTTCTGATTCTGTCGGCGCCTGAATAGTGTTTGTTTTTGTGCTCAACCGGTGCAAGTATACATATACCAATACCAGCAAGGCTGTAGATCATTATGTTCAGTATTCTGACATCAGGAAGGACATGGCACAACAGGATACAGGTGGTGTATATCGACCATGAAAGAATAAAGCAGCTTATGGGTGAACTTGCATGGGCGCCACCTGCAAGCATTCTGACCGGTACAAGCATGAATACGTATATTACTGACAGAATAAAGTTGTGAGTGATAAAACCGGCAATGAGCAGACTGAGATTGAAAAATATCAGGTCCAAAGCGAAATCAATGCAATATTCATAAGCTGCTGAAAGGTTATTATCAATTTTGTTATTCGTAACCATTATGGATACGATTTTTTTGCTTGCTTTTTTGGATAAGATCATGTAAATCCCCCTAAAAATTAATTACTTCATTATACAATCTTCCTTTGTCGTTAGACGGAAATAATCTGTGAACGGTCAAAATTAGGGGGTGAATGAAACAAATCGACCGTTCACCCCCTAATTTTGACCGTTCGCAGATAAATTTGGTTGCAGAATGTCTTCTCATGGTAGGATGAAAACACAAAAACGAATGAGAAAGGGAGAATTTGCAATGAAGAAATTCATGGAGAAACTGGTTGTAAAATACAGTTCCAGGATATGTGGTGTTGCTACATTGGTTGCAGCCATGGTTCCGCTTTGTTGTAGAGGGCAGTGGTATCAGCCGGAAGAGCCGGATGGTATTAGGAAACTTACAATGGACAAATAGCCATCATATAGGCTGATTATTTGATGGCAAAAAGACCGTTAAGTTTGAAACGGTTGAAATTAAGATTATTTGTAAATGTATTAAGTTCAGATTATTAAATTAGGAGGAAAGTTATGAATAAAATATTTTTTTCAAGATTGAAGACTGGCGCAGTTATGTTTGCAGTAGCAGGTGCTATGGCATTCTCAGGAGCTGCTGGAGTTGCAGGGACAGCTAAGGCTGATTCAAGTGATATTGCAACGTGTGATTATGAGGAACATGGAAAGGCAAATACAAATAATACACTGTTTACGCATGATAACAGCATATCTGTAAGTTATAGTGATTTCAGATATAAGTACAATAGTACAAATGTGTATATATATCCAACAGTGGGACCGATGCTTTATTTCAGAGTTCAGGGAGCTTATTCGTCTAGTGGCAAAGATGTTGCTAATATGTCAAATGCTCATGGTGTGCCACTGGGGGTTGAAGCTAGTTTTACGAATACGGTTAAGAAGAATACTGCGTCTTATGCAAGACTTAAAAAGAGACATTCAAAAACTGTTCCTGTTAGTTCTAAAGGATGGTGGAGTCCTGATTCAACAAAGAATTACACTGTATATAATTAATTGAAACTGTATAGTTAAATTATAAAAAGTGAATTTGGAGAATAAGGAAGATGGATAAAAAAAAGCGTGCAGTCATATCTGGTGTTGTGGCACTAATGATCTTCCTTACAGGTATCGTTGCATATTGGTTCCAGAAAAATAAAGAATCGGTTTCAGACAGAATAAATCGCAAGGCATCAGAAACGGATGTAGCAGAAAATGCGGAGACTGGGAAGGATATTGTGGAACAGGCCAGCTCAAAAGAAACGACTACAGAAGACTATAGACAAGTTTGCGGTGACAACATCCTCATGATTGGATCTGTAAAGGTCGAACTTCTGTCGGCTGATGTTCTGGAAGGTGATGATATCAGTACGGAGACAGAATATCCAGTGGAATATTTCCAATATGAAGAGCTGCCTGCGTCAAATCGGTTGGAGGAAGTAATTGACTGGGATTCAATTCGTGAGGAGTCACCTGAAGTTGACAAATGTTTCTCTGTGCCGGGATATCGAGGATCTGATGGAGAAAACGGTGCGAGAATAATGGCGGAAAACGAGGAATTGATCAAAAAATATACTACGATGGTGGAAAGGCCGCAGAGGGCATATTTTATAAAATGTAGGCTCACCAATGAAGGTTCGGTGGCGGTCACAAACACATTCCCACTTGTAGTAACAAGTATATCTGAATCTGGTGAATTGACGTATAGGGAAGTTCTGCGGTATTTTGACAAGCCTATATATACAGATGGAGATGATAGGGCAATGAGATATTTCTTCTTCAAACTTGAGGGACAAGAGAGCATGGAATGTACGATAGGTCTTGTAGTCCCACAGGAGTTTGGTGAGAATGACTACCATTACTATGGGAATATACCTGAGGGAGCGGGTGATCAGTATGATCCGAAGGCTCTGCCGAATTTCGTAGATATAGATGCGCTTCCAAGGACAGAGAAATAACAGGAAGATATATGGACAAAGTCCATACCTGAAACTATTTCAGTGACCTGCCATGATGCGTTAGCAGAGGGGCGGGGCATCAGGTAAAGTAGCGGCATCAGAAATTTTTGGAAATATACATGAAATAAAGTCCGATACTTGGAGGAAACATACTATGAATAAAAGAAAATGTGCGGTCATATCTGTTGTTGCAGCGTTCGTGATCTTACTTACGGGTATCGTTGCATATTGGTTCCGGGAAAATAAAGATTCGGTCTCGGATAACCGTAAGGCATCAGAAACGGATGCAGCTGAAAAGGTGGAGGCCGGGAATGATACCGTGGAACAGGACAGTTCAGAAGAAACGACTACAGAAGAAGCGACCACAGAAGACTACAGACAGATATGTGGTGACAACATCCTCATGATTGGATCTGTAAAGGTTGAACTTCTGTCGGCTGATGTGCTGGAAGGTGATGATATCAGTACGGAGACAGAGTATCCAGTGGAATATTTTCAATATGAAAAACTACCTGCATCAAATCTTCATGAGGAGATAACAGATTGGGATGCAGTGTATGAAGAGTCTCCGGAGTTTGAAGAATTCGATAAAGCCCCATATGGCGAATATAGTTATGATGAAATCATCGAGACCATGGACAGCTACCAATATCTGTTTGATAAATATACTACAACTGTGATGAGACCGAACAAAGTATATTTTATAAAGTGCAGACTTACCAATGAAGCTTCAGTTGCAGTTACAAACACATTTCCGCTGGAGGTAACAAGTGTATCTGAAACTGGTGAATTGACGTCCAGAGAAGACTTGCGGTATTTTGACAAACCGATATACACAGAGGGAGAAGGAAGATCAATGAGATATTTCTTCTTCAAACTTGAGGGACAAGAGAGCATGGAATGTACGATAGGTCTCGTAGTCCCGCAGGAGTTTGGTGAGAATGACCACCATTACTATGGAAATAAACCTGAGGGATCGTTGGGTCAGTACGATCCGACAACCCTGCCGAATTTCGTAGATATAGATGCGCTTCCAAGGATAGAGAAATAACAGGAAGATATATGGACAAAGTCCATACATGAAACTATTTCAGTGACCTGCCCTGATGCGTTAGCAGAGGGGCGGGTCATCAGGTAAAGTAGCGGCATCAGAAATTTTTGGAAATATACATGAAATAAAGTCCGATGCGGAGGAAACATACTATGAATAAAAGAAAATGTGCAGTCATATCTGTTGTTGTGGCACTCATGCTCTTACTTACGGGTATCGTTGCATATTGGCTCCAGAAAAATAAAGAATCGGTTTCAGACAGGATAAACCGCAAGGTATCAGAAACGGATGCAGCTGAAAAGGTGGAGGCCGGGAATGATACCGTGGAACAGGACAGTTCAGAAGAAACGACTA
>CAKQQK010000017.1:0-38903 GCA_934270935.1 uncultured Coprococcus sp.
GTCATATATACATTGACGAAGATCAAGCCGGAATTTGTAGATGAAAAAGCTTCATCTGGAAAGTCTGGCAGCTAGGAGGTGAACCTGCGGCGGGAGCGCCGGATCATATGAATAAATCAGTGAATAATGACGACGCAAAGAAACTGAAAAGCAGGTTCAAGATAAGCCTGCTGGCGATGTTCATAGCATTTATCGCCGTTGTTTCAGCAACCTATGCATGGTATATTTATAACACCAGCCGTCACACCACGGATGTGCGCATGGCGGCTGGTGCCGGTGCCAATCTCCAGATAAGCAACAGCTATTCCGGGGAGTATGGCTCGGCGGCAGTGCTGGAGAGCTTTAAGGGGCAGCTGGAGCCGGTGTCAACGAACAAGGTGACGGCGGGATTCCAGAAAGCGACATCATTTATAGTTGGACAGGGCGGTCCGGCTGATCTTCTGGCAGCTGGGTTTGATGACAGTGAGGCCAGGGATTACTATCACACAAGCATGTATCTGCGCACAAATGGCAATGACACTGACATTTACCTGGCTGATATAGGCTTTGAGGACAGTGACGAGAAAGTCCCGATATCATCTGCCATCAGAGTTGGACTTGTGGTCCATGAGCCGGGACAGAACATGCCTGTCAGCTCAGAATATATATTTGCCATAAGTGACAAGAAGAATCCGGAGGCCAGATACAACACGGTGACCGGAAAAGAAGGCTATGTGCTCGACGGTGTTAAGAAGGATGGTACAACGGTGCCATTTTCTCCGTATACATCTGATGCGTACTGCATATATGACAAGAATACCGGAGCTGTCACGCTGAAGAAAACGTCCGAGAAGCTGTGTACCATAACAGGTGACGGACATGGGAAGCCGGGAACTCCTGTGCAGATAGAGGTATACATCTGGCTTGAAGGCTGTGACGAGGACTGCACGGTGAACCTGTGCGGAGAGACACTTAAGAAGCTTGCGGTGTCATTTGCCGGAATTGTGCAGGAGTAAAATAATAAAAAAAATAATAAAAAAAAGAATAAAGGTAATCGCGGCATAAAATAGTAATATCAGTATCCGCGATTGCACAGTGATATAAGAAAGGGGGTGAGCCTGTGGGATATGTGAACAACGCAAACGGTGATGAGAATGGATGCGAATATGAAGTTGACGAAAAGTCCGTTGACAGAGATGAAAAACAAGAGAACAAGGAGACCGTGAAGAGGCTGAGAAAGTCGCTGGTCATGGCGGTTGTTGGTATGCTTTTCTTCCTTATATCGGTGACGGGAGTCACATATGCGTGGTTTACTGCTTCCGGCAGGGCTCACACCAATGTTACGCCTATGGGCGGAACTGTGAGTGATGGTGACACGAATCTGCTGATAAGCACAGCGGAGAGCGGACCATTTGACAGGGAGTGTGATCTGGTAGCTGCCGGGGATGCGCAGGCACTTAAACCGGTGTCCACAGCGGATCTGGAGAGTTTTTACAGAGTGATCATGCAGAATAAGGAAGGGATTGCGGTCTCTTATGAGAACGCAGATGACAGGGTTGATTCAGATACCTTTCATGGAACGGTATACCTGAAAAGTGAGGGTGCACCGTGCAATGTATATTTTAACGGAGAGGAACTTCAGCTGGGAAGTGACGCTCAGGCTCTTGCGGCCATGAGACTTGGATTGAAGATCACCAACCATGATGGTTCCCGGACATTTGTGATGAGACTTGATGACCTGGGGAGTACTGCTGCAGCAGAGGTGAAGGCTACAGTGCCGGCGGCTGGAACTGTGGTTTCGGGTATATCAGGTAGTGGCGTTGCCAGTTATGTGAGTGATCCGGCGGTAAATGTGTCGGACTACATGGCGCAGGTGGCAGGTAATGATGAATATACTGCGGGAGCAAATGAACTCTTCAGCCTTGATGCTGATGAGATTGCTTCCGTTGAATATTGGCTGTATCTTGAGGGCTGCGATGAGCAGTGTGTGAATCAGGTACAGAATATAGATTCCGACATAAGACTTGCATTTGCAGGTGTGAAGGTGGAAGTTGCGAAATAACAGATTTAGTTAGGGAAGGAGCGGCAATATGAGACGCTGGTTCAGGACATGGTTCCTGGGAGTGACCACCGTTACGGCTCTGTTAGTTCTGGTGATAGCAACATATGCCTGGTTTTCCTCCAATAAAAAGGTGGCGACCAGCACGGCAACTGCCAGAACAGGAGAAGAGACCATGGAGCTGCAGCTCAGCGAGAGCGGGGGCAGTAGTTTCAAGGATAGCAGTACGGTGCGGATAGTACAAGTGAATAATACAAATGCGGATCGCCTGCTCCCTGTATCTACATCTGATCTGGTGAGTTTCGTTGCCGCACCTGTGACAGTGTCAGGACAGGCTACGGCATTTCAGTTAGTCCAGAATGAGGAGAATTATTATCACGGCAGAATATATCTGAGAGCTGCAGGAAGTGGCTGGGATCCGGGGACAAAGCTTGATCTCTACCTCGATCAGAGTGACGGAGTCCTCGGGAATGCGGCGGATGGCATGCTGCTCAATGCATCAAGGCTTGGACTTAAGTTCAGCGCGGATGGTGTGGCTACGGGATCGGTTATATTGAGACTTAGCGAGAGCGGGAATCCATCCGGTGACAGGGTGTTCAACACCGTGGTAAATGGTAAGACTCTTGGTGATGGACAGGTTCTCTCGTATGCGGGGGGCAGCGTAAATGCTGTCAGCGATCCGAGTGTGAGTGTCGATGATTACACCATTACATGGGGAGAATCGTCAGTGGATATTCCGGATACACCGCTTGTCAGTATGGAGCTGAACAAGGAGTACACTTTGGACGTATATTTTTATCTTGAGGGATGCGATCCTGACTGTTCGAACTCGATAAGTTTCGATGCAGCTCAGCTTCATCTGGCATTCTATGGCATGATAAGTCAGGAGGGCAGCAGATGATGGCAGAGAATAAGAAAAAGAATGATCAGGAAAAGGTCGTTTGGGAAAAGAACGATCAGAAAAGAAACAATCCCAAAAAGAATGATCAGGAAAAAAAGAATGTCAGACAGAGGGTGTATATATCTTTCATGCTGACACTCATAGCTCTGGTGGCAGTTACGGCGGCCACCGTGGCGTGGTTCTCCATAGCCGACAGGACGAAGGTCAACACCATGGGCCTTGATATAGTGGCGGATGTGGAGATGAGGATGGATCTGGATGCACATGATACAATAGATCAGTACGTGAGAACGCTTTCATTTGAGAGTATTCAGAACAGGATCCAGAGGGAGAAAGGATTTTCAATGAGTGCGACACCTTTGTCTCCGGTAACTACCTCGGATTACAGCACATTCACATATGAGAATGGAAAAGTGGCAGAGGCGACTGAAGGCTCGTATCTGGAATTTACATTGCATTTTATGGCGGCGAAGGATATGATAGTCCACCTCACCAGCGCTGATAGTGACACGGGTAAGGGCGATGGCACTATGGTCAGTTCCAGTGTGGCGGCGCTTCCACAGACGATGAGGATATCATTTACCGCAGATGGACAGACCTGGGTATATGATCCGGGAGCAGGTGATTTACTGAGCAGCAGCGGTGCGGTAAGAGTATTTGGTCTTGCATCAGCAGCGGATATGAAGGTTGGCGACAACAATGCACTTTTCACACTCAAGGAGGGTGAGGACAAGCCTGTTGTGGTTCACATATGGCTTGAGGGTACAGACCCTCAGTGTACGGATGAGCTCAAGAAAGCTGACTACAGCATAAGACTCAGATTTACAGGAACAGACATGAACGGCAAATCATTTACAGAGTAGGAGGCACGCTTATGAGCAAGCGAATAACTCTCATGCGGGCCGACGAGATGCCACACTCACGGTAGTGAGTGTGGCGATACCAATAAGGATGAGCGATTGTGAGCTCTGGCGATACAATAAGATAGGGAGAGAAAAAACATGAAAAAAGCAGCAACAGTTATAGTGAGTGTATTACTTTGGGCGGTTATTCTGATCGCAGCTCTATATGCATTTACGACGATGGCAACAAAGGATAGTCAGAATGTGTCAAGCATACTTGGATATACGCCGATGACGGTACAGTCGGATTCCATGTCACCGACGTTTGAGAAGGGCGACCTGATATTTGTGAAGAAATGCGACACGGCCAAGCTTGAGGTCGGAGATATCGTATGTTTCCACACTCTTATTGAGAACCAGTATGCGCTGAATACCCACCGTATTGAGAAGATCGATGAGACGGAGGGCGGTGCGAGAAGTTATACTACCCGAGGTGACAACAATGCCGCAGCCGACCAGCATATCATTTCAGATGGAGATATCGTCGGCAAATACGTGGGCCATTGGGCAAAGGTCGGCAAGGTGATGGATTTCCTGTCAAGCAGTGTGGGATTTCTTATCGTTATCGTAATACCTATGTTGATATTTTTCATCTATCAGGTATACAACCTCATCATGATCAATATCAGACTGAAGAGAGCCATTGCGGTGGAGAATGCACAGGCGGCAGAGGAGGCAAGACTCAAGGTCAGAGCGTCTGGCGGAGAAGACGGAGCTGCTGAGAGTGATGCAGAGGCAAAGCTTGCCGAGGCTGAGAGGCTTCGCGCGGAGGCTGAGGAGATGAAACGTAAGGCAGCAGAAGAGCTGGCCAAAGCCCAGGCGGCAAATGCTTCAGCCGGCAATTCAGAAAACGGGGCTGCTGATGGCATGTCAGATGGTTCTGCAGATTCTGAGAAATAGGAGGAATAAGTTTAGTGAGTGAATTTTTAAAGTTTGCATTTGAACTGCTGTCGCAGGTTGTATATAACATAGCGCAGGTTCTGGCATCTTTGCTGAAACTGCTGATAACCGGATGGGCAGACTACTTCCTTATATTCAAGACTTATATAGGCACATTGAATATAGCAGGAAAGATACTGTCCGTACTGCTCATGCTCATACTCATTGCAATACCTGTACTCATAGTTGTGCTGATTGTCAGAAAGATCATATTGAAACATCAGCTTAAGAATGACGATGTAGACAATTCAGAGCTTTACAAAGAGATAGGAAGACTGAACAAGCAGGTACTTAATCTCATGGATGAGAAGAATAGTATCCTTGCACTCAAGGTCAACGCCATGGGTGGAACAGAGAGGATACCTTATATGGGTGCATCTGCACTCGTGGATGATGGCATACCTACAGTTGGCAATGTGACAAATGCATCAGGTGAGGCTGCAGCGTCATTGGTTCCTTCTGCGGTGGCTGCAGGAGGCAAGGCTGGTGTAGTGCCGGGGGCTGTCATCGCCGGTGGAACACTCAAGGCGGTTCTGGAGGACAAGCCGGATGTGGTACATCGTTTTCCAAAGCTGCAGCTTGTGGATGAGAAATATGCGAATTATGTTGAGCCGGCATTCAACAATGATATATCACTTGAAGAATTTGCGGATAATTACAGACTGTTTGCGGCAAGTCAGCTGCATTTGTATTATACTCCTGAGATCATCAGAAGATTTGTCGCAGGTATGGCGGCAAGTAAATTGCTCATACTTGAGGGTATATCCGGTACAGGTAAGACGAGTCTTCCATATTCGTTCAGCCGTTATATGAACAATCCGGCTACGATAGTGTCAGTGCAGCCGTCATTCCGTGACCGTACTGAGCTGCTCGGTTATTTTAATGAGTTCTCCAAGAGATTCAATGAGACGGAATTCCTGAGAGCGCTCTATGAGGCGAACTACAGACAGGAGCCGACCATGATCGTCCTGGACGAGATGAACCTTGCCCGTATCGAGTATTACTTTGCCGAGATGCTCTCCGTACTGGAGATGCCAAGCAAGGATGAGTGGGTTCTGGATCTTGTTCCGACCGCATGGGATGGAGATCCAGTAAAGCTTGATTCAGGAAAGATACATGTCACAGATGGAACCTGGTTCATCGGTACGGCGAACAATGATGATTCTACATTTACGATTACTGATAAGGTATATGACCGTGCAATGCCGATCGAGCTGAACGAGAGGGCGGACGCATTTGAGTGTGATCTTCAGCCTGCATGTGAGATCACAACGGAGCATCTGCTGTATCTGTTCCAGAAGGCAAAGGTCGAGCACCCTATCAGTGATGTGATGATGGAGAATATACAGAAGCTGGACAAATACCTGCTCACAAGATTCAAGCTTTCATTTGGAAACCGTATCATGAAGCATATGTATGATTTCATACCGGTGTATGTTGCCTGTGGCGGAACAGAGCTTGACGCCATGGATTACATCGTTGCCAGAACTGTTTTGAAGAAGTTTGAAAGTTTGAACGTGAGCTTTGTACGTGATGAGATCACAGGACTTATCAGTTACATAGAAAAGATATTTGGTACAGAGGGAATGAATGACAGTAAGGAGTACCTGAGACGGATCCAGAATCTGTATTGATGGATGAGTTGCTTTGAGGCAAATCCAGAATCTGTATTGATGGATAAGCTGTTTTGGCGAGAGAGGTGTATTCGCCGAAAGCAGAATTGCTGATATTAGTGGGCAATAATTTATATTTCAATCGTTTATATATTAGGCAGGAGAAAATGTATGGCAGATAGACCAGATATTAATGATAATACAACTGAAGAGTTTGGTTTGGATGGAGTGGTTGACTCAGCCGGGGTGGTTGGCTCAGATGGAGTAGCTGAATCGGACAGAGACCTTATGGCGGAAGTGGCAGACTCCATGGATGGGGTGCCGATGCCGGAGGATTTCGATATGGGGTCAGACCCCGCTGCTGACGGAGTGCCGAGTCCAGACGCGTGGGATGATCTCGGTGGAGACGGAGTGCCGAGCCCGGACGCGTGGGATGATCTCGGTGGAGACGGAGTGCCGAGCCCAGACGCGTGGGACAGTGCCGGTGATGGATGGGATGACGAGGAGTCTGAGTATTCTGAGGATGATCTGACGATCACGAATCTGTACGAGAAGTATACGGGAAGTGTGGAAGAGGCACTTGGTGATGACAGATATTTCCAGTACATGTTTGAGATGATACAGGCAGGTGACAACAAGCTCCATCAGGTGAACAGAGTTCTCCACAAGGTGGTTGACGAGACCTGGCTTACAGTGGTTGAAGAAGGAATAGAATCTATTTTCAAGATAGTTGACAAGCCTCGAAGGTTTATCGCAACAAAAGAGGAGGTCGTTCCGGTTGCCCTGGCGAAGAAGATCAGTGCCGACAGCGTGCGCCATCTCAGTCAGAACACACAGTTTATAGCTACAAATGCTGCCGGAGAGATGCAGCCGACCAAAATTCTCAATGTGACGACAGAGGAGAGTTATGATCTTTATGAGAACAGATTTGTATATCACCTTATACAGAGACTCTTTGCTTTCGTAGATAAGCGTACGGATGTGATCTTCTGGGCGACAGGGGATGAGACCTGCAATGTCATGAGCATGGAGAGCAAGGTGGACGATGCCTATGAGCAGATATCCTATAAGGTAGAGATGACTGTCAAGAACAAGCAGAGCCTTGTGGAAAATGATACGGATAACATGAGCGTCTTCAAGAGGATCGATCGTGTGCGCCGTATGTCGAGGGTTCTGAGGCAGAGTTCATTCTGTGAGATCATGAACGGCTGTGCCAAGGTTTACAGTCCTATCCAGAGAACAAACCTTATGATGAAGGATCCGGATTATCGTGCGTGTTATAAGCTGTGGCAGTTCATAGAGAGCTATGATGAAGTTGGTTTCAGTATAGAGGAACAGGATTCCGCAATGGAATTTGATGAAGAATATCTCTTACAGATGTATATCAACATGATAACCAACTACACGGTTTTCAAGAGCCTTCTTGAGTCCGATCCCCGCAAGATGAATGAGATCGCGGTGGAGAAGAAAGAACCTGTAAAGCCTAAGTTCATAAAGGAGATCAAGGAGGAGATAGTAGACGATCCGAATATACCTGATGTTGAGATACGAAAGGTATTTGTCGAGGAGGTAACTCAGGCACAGCTTGATGCAGAAGCCGCACTCGAACAGGAAAAGCAGCATACCCAGGAGCTTGAGCAGACAGTTTCGGAGATGCAGTTCTCCATGTCTGATCTGCAGTGGCAGATAGATTCCTTAAGTGAGCAGTTACAGCAGCTCTCTGATCTGCAGGCTCAGACCGAGGAGGAGCGCAACTCTTATATGATGCAGTTTTCGGAGGAACAGAAGGCTCATCAGGAGACGAAGGATGCGGCGGAGAAGGCGGAGGCTGACGCCCTGGCAGCATTTGAGGCGGCTCAGAATGAGGCACAGATTGCCATGGAAGCAGTTCAGGCTGAGATGAAGTCCAGGGTTGAACAGGCCCAGGCTGAGATGAAGTCCAGGGTTGAACAGGTGCAGGCTGAGATGAAGTCCGCGGTTGACCAGGCCCAGGCTGAGAAACAGGCGGCAGTCGATGAAGCTGAGAAGAGCGCAGAGAATATGGTGGTCAGGGTTAAGGCGGAAGCTGCCAGTCAGATCGCAGAGATAACACAGAAGTCAGAGACAGAGCTGGAAGTGGTCAGAAAACAGGCGGCAGAAGATATAGACAGAGCGCATAAGATTGCAGCCGAGGAGATAGCGGAAGCAAAGCTGCAGGCACAGTCAGAGATAGAGCAGATCAGGAGGAATAGTTCAGAAGAGATCGAAGCTGTCAAGGCTGAAACGGAGAAGCAGATAGCCGACTTGAAGACGCAGGCAGACAAACAGATAGCCGAGGCAGATAAACAGATAGCTGATACAAAAACACAGGCAGATAAGCAGATAGCTGATGCAAAAGCTGAGGCGGAGAGACTTATTGCAGACATCAAGGCAGAGGCAGAAAAGACAGTGTCAGATATCAAAGCAGAAGCTGACAGGGAGGTTGCTGAAGCAGGGAAGCTCAGAGCTGAAGCTGAGAGAACAGCGGCAGATTTCGAACGGCGTATGGCGGAGGCTCAGAAACGTGCTGAGAATAGCGAGTCAGAGGCGGCAGCAGCCAGGGAGCAGGCAGCAAATGCGCAGTCTTCCAAAGATGCAGCTATTCAGGAGGCTCAGGCAGCAGTGGCTACGGCTAGAAGCGAGGCTGAAACAGAGGTCCGTGCAGCCCGCAGCACTGCATCATCTGACATAGAGGCGATGAAGAAGGAAATGGCAGAGACCATTGCAAGGATTCAGAGAGAGGCCTCAGAGCAGGTGGCAGCTGCGCAGAAGAGTGCAGCTGAGCAGATTGCTGAGATGCAGCGAAAGGCAGAGGAACAGATCGAAGCAGCACAGAAGAGAGAACAGAAGGCTTTGGCAAAGGCGGAGGCAAACAGCCTCAGCCATTACATAAGACGTTCTCTTGAGGAAAGACGAGAACGAAAGAATTCTGCAGATCAGAATGTAAAGAGTGATGTTTCAAATACAACCAATGCAGATTCGAAGTCAGACGAAAAGCAGTAAAAAGTTGTTACAGGATATACTTTTATGTTTAAGAAGATACTATATACAATTATAAATGTATTATCAGTCATTATCATAATTGCGGCGGTATTTGTGCTGCTTATAGTGGTGATGACCAAACCGGGTAAGACTCCGAACATAGCTGGTTACATGGCACTTCGGGTAACCACAGGCAGTATGGCACCAACATACGATGTGGATTCGCTGATAATTGTTAAGCAGACAGATCCATCAGCCATAAAGGAGAATGATGTGATATCATTTTATTCCTCGGATCCTGCTCTCTCAGGTGCGGTAAATACACATAGAGTTGTCTCAATAGAGGCGGATGGTAATAATTACAGGTATATTACAAAGGGCGATGCCAATAATGTGGTGGATCGTTATGATGTGGATTCAAGAGATCTGCTTGGCAGGGTGGTGTGGTCATCACTCATACTTGGCAAGATAGTGAGGCTTGTGTCCAACCCACTTATATTTGTACCCATGATTCTTGTCCCGCTTGCCATTATACTCATAACCAACCTCGTAAAGACTGTATCCTATGCAAGAAAGATAGCAAAGGATGAGGAGGAGGCAGCCGTAAAAGAGGCGATCCAGTATATACGGGAGAAGAATCTCAGAGAAAAAGAAGACATGTCAGAGGATGATGAGCCAGTAGAGACAAAGTCGGAATAGTGGATCTATAGAAAAAGGACAGAACTTTTCAGCGAAAGAAAGCTGGTGGGTTCTGTCCTTTAATAATTGTTCACTTTATAATCCTGCTTTTTAAGCTGAGCCATGAGTTCAGCGATCAAAGCGTCCTTCTCAGAGACCCTTGGCGTTCATTCCGTGGCAAATGTCATAAATGTTGGAGATACCGTGTCTGATATCAAGGATGGAATCTCAGTGGGGGTTGTAACCGTCGGTGTGATTGAGGGAATATCTGGCAATCAGTCTGTTCATGAAACATATTTTAGCAACTTGATTGTGTGGGTACAATAAAAAGTGCAAAAATTTATCACTTTTTGAAAGAAAAACGAACAAAAGCACACAAGAATTTGTTATCTTGTGTGCTTTTGTCGATATTTGCAAAGAAAAGTGAAAATTTTGTACTCCAATTCTGAAAACCAGCGCAAAAAGCGAAAATGCTCCATTACTTTGCGAGAAAACCAGCGCAAAAAGCGAAAATGCTCCATTACTTTGCGAGAAAACAGCGCAAAAGCGAAAAAGTTCCGTTCCTTTGCGAGAAAAACAGCGCAAAAAGCGAAAATGTTCCATTTCTTAGCGAGAAAAACCAGCTGAAGCAAGTCCTGGCATGTGTCGATAATCAAAAATTACAGCGAGTTCACCCTGCCCATGAACAGGATCATTCCTGTGCTCTGATCTTCAATCACATACACAAATGGCTTGTCCACAATAAAGTTATATGTTTCCTCACTTGGCATCATTGCTGTTTCCTTGATCATGATGTCTGTCTCTGCGGCGGCCTTGGTTCCGTTCTCGTCCACGATCACCTTTGCCCTGTGGTTGACAGATGAAACTGCTATGCCATCGGCGATCTTGGAGAAGTCAGCACTCTCCGAATATGCCGACTGGATTCCCATGTTTTTCAGAATGTCGTCAAGACCGTCGATACGCTGCTCATCTGTGAATTTTGGAAGCTGGAGGGTATCTATCTCTACGTTGCTGGCATCATCCAGAGAGCTGATGAGCTTCTGTTTTTCTTCGTTGCTTAGTTTGTCAAAGAGTTCATTTATGTCTCCGTCATCGGCGGTTGGCATGAACACCTTCATGACAACATTGTCGCCGTCGTACGGAAGTGTGATTCCCTTGATCTCACCGTTGTCCATGTATGCGAAATGCTCACCGTAGAGATGCATCATATCAACAACGCTTTCCTTATCGGTTCCGTAGAAGCTGCTTTGAAAAGTCTGATCCTCGGTAAAAGGAGTATCCCATTTTCCCTCGAAATAAACTGCGTTTATGAGCATCATCACGGTTCCGCCAGGAATATCCTTTAAGATTTCGGGGATCATCTTGTTGGTGTTGTCACTCACCCAGTTGTTGACATTTTGAACGACCTTATCTGCCTGACCATCGAAGTCAGCCTCGTAGACTTCACCGGAGTAATAATCCTTGGCGGGTGTAAGAAAGTCGGAATTTATATTTGCCGCCCAAGTCGTTCCCTTGTTCATCCATATTGAATTTGCTGTGTTGACAAATGTATTCTGTGACCAGTCCTTTGACAGATATGCCTTCATCTCATCGTTCCACTCATCAAGATTTGTTATGCCGAGAGCTTTTTCAAGCTCATTTTTTGTTGTGCCGCCGGCACCTACATCCAGCATGGACAGTGCACTTGCAATGCTGTAAGGCGAGTAAAATATGTTCTTGTCAGCTGGAAGTGCAGAATACATATTCATAGAGAATTCATTGATTCCGTCCTTTAACTGGTCAAAAGATGTTATATCCGTTTTGACCGGAGTCACAGAGATTTTGTCAGTGAGTGAAGTGACTGATGAATCAGGTTTGGTGTGTTCCGGATCGTTATTCGGTGTATTTGTACCGCATGCTGCCAGTCCGGCACACATACAAGCGCTGAGTAGTAATGCTGTTATTTTTTTTCTCATATGAATTCCTCCTTTTAAACATCAGCCCGCTGAGAAACACACTTGGCGGAGCTGATCTTGCATGTCATGTAATGATTATCAGGTTGAACCTGATGGTTTATTGAACTTTTGTCTGAATGATTCTCAATATATATACGTGCGGTGAACAATTTTTTATGGCGATTATTTAGAAATTAAAATAAAAGTTTTTGTGTTTATAGATTATCAAGCGATATCATGTCATTTTAAATCTGAAAAATTGATTTTGGAAAGTCAGGAATCCATTTTAAGAATCCATTAAAAATATTATCCATTAAAAATATTATAGATAAAATTCGACAAGAAGACAATTAAAAAAGCAGAATATACATTTATTTCCAAAACGAAATCAGAATATGTTTAAATATAGTAGAGCTTATATGATTGCAGGATTATGTAAGCCGCATAATGTGGGAAGGAGAAACAAAAGATGAGAAAAAAATATTATGCAGTTATAGGAATGCTTACACTCGGTATGGCACTTACCGGTTGTGGTTCCGGAAATGGGGATAAGACAGGGCAGACAGGCAGCTCAAGTCAGACACAGAGTGCCGACCAGGAAGCGGTGCAGGATGGCGATCAGGCAGAGAACAGCGAACAGGCAGAGAACAGCGATCAGGCAGAAGATGAGAAAAGTTTTGAGTACGAAGTTCGTGATCTGGCGGATCCGGTGTACAGGAGTGCTGCGCAGGATTTCTCTGGCGGAGATGGAAGTGAGGAGTCGCCATACCAGATAGGCACGGCAGAGGAGCTTCAGCTGCTGTCCGATATGCTGGCAGACGAAGATAAAAAGTATGATTATAAAAGCAAAAATTTTGTGCTCACGGCAGATATAGATCTGAACGACCTGACAGATTTTGACAATTGGAGCACGTCAAGACCGCAGTATGATTGGAGGCCTATCGGAGAGACTTATGCCTTCAGCGGAGTATTTGACGGAGACGGCCATACGATCAGAGGAATGTATATCAACACAAATGTAGAAGATGATCTTTATCCTGACAGAGGCCTGTTTGGAGAACTGAACGGAACTGTAAAGAACGTCAATGTGGAAGATGCCTATGTCGAAGTATCGGGAAATCCTTCATATACTGGAATTGTGGCGGGGGCGACACTTAAGGCTGTGATCGAGAACTGCAATGTGTCAGGAAATATCACAGGTTATGATGGAGATTATGGCGGAATAGTTGGAAATGCAGGTGTTTCGACAGTAAAGGACTGCGTATTTTCGGGAAAGATCAGTGCAGCCAAGGACAAATCAGCTTTTAGAGCCGGTGGTATCGCAGCTTACAACACAGGTTATATGGTTATTGAAGATGACGATGTGGACAAATTCGATGGCATTGTGAACTGCGACAGCAAGGGAGAGATAAGCAATACAAGCAGCGACTCTATTTCGTTCAATGTAGGAGGAATTGCCGGAACAAACAGTGGCAAAGTCAGCGGATGTGTAAGTGAGATGGATATCAAGGTTGTGAATGAAGAAAATGCCAAAATTGGCGGAATAGCTGGCAATATTGTGGATTGGAACATGATGTCGGATTGCAGGAACAATGGATCGGTATCATCCGATAAAGGCCTTGTCGGAGGAATAGCAGGGGATGTACTCTCACAGGATTCAAGATATAAGGTGGTCATAGACAAATGTGTGAACAGTGCGAATGTGTCCTGTACTTCTGGTTTTGCCGGAATTGCAGGGGGAGTAACGGTAAATACTGGCGATGTCACTATATCAGGCTGCGTAAATGAGCAGGATCTGGAGGGTGATGAGTGCGCCGGAATAATATATAATCTCACAATGATGTCGGCCACCATCTCTATAAATGACAATACAAACAAAGGTCGTATAAAGACTTCCGGATTGTACGGAGCTGGTGTGCTCGGCTATGTGTCAAATATGGGGGATAGCTGGGCTGTAAATGTTGAAGGCTGTACAAATACAGGAGATATTGATGCGAAGAGCAATGCCGGGGGAATTGTATGTTTCACATATTTCCCAAGTGAGAAAGATGCCGATGGTAATGACGTCCAGACATCATTTGACATAAAGAACTGCAAGAACAGTGGAAACATTACTTCTAAATCAATAAACGGATATATCGGAGGAATCATGGCTGTCGATGGTCTCATGGGAACAAAAGTTGTGGTCAGTGGCTGCGACAACACAGGGGATCTGTCATTTACGGATGGATGGTCGGTGGACAAGGATGAGATATCCAATTATGTAAATGACGATGGAGAGATCAGCAATGGATTTACACTCTCAGTTATGGCGGGAGGTATAATAGGAAGGATCGGCCAGTCAGTATTTCTTTCAACGGATGCAGATACTCCTGATGCCTCGAAGATAAACGCAGAAAATGCACTTGTTCAGATAAATGACTGCAGCAGCACTGGAAAACTCAGCTATGCCCAGCCGGCTAAGGGTGACGATGTGACTGATGAGCAGTACAATAAAATAATGGAGAACTACAGGAAGGTGAGTCTGGGCGGTATACTTGGTGACTGTTCTTGTAAAGGCTCTTATAGTGTAAGCTTCAGCAACTGTACCCATAATGCAGAGCGCGGAGTGGGAAATACAGACCTTCCAGATATAAAGTGATGGTATATTTAGGGTTAGACTGTAGTATATAGTGTAATTTTGATCCTAAGGTTTGGTGAAGAGCTGGATATACAGCAGATAAAAGTGCTATTATATATTGGAACGTATTTGTGAGTGTGCATCTCATCGTGGCTGTACATGACGGTGAATGTCAGCAGGATGCGAGCATGTCATAGCATATAACAGGAGGATAAGATCATGGCACTTATAAAGGGAATACATCACGTGGCACTCAAATGCTCGGATGCAGAGGAATACAGGAAGGTTGCAGAGTTTTACAGAGACACACTTGGACTTTCCGTAGTGAGAAGCTGGGATGGTGGAATCATGTTTGATACCGGAGACGGAATAATCGAGGTGTTTGACGATGGAGAGTCACCTCTTCCGCAGGGAAATATAAGACATTTTGCATTTGCCACGGATGACGTGGATGCCTGCGTCCTGGCAGTTAGAAATGCTGGATATGAGGTGTTCATAGAGCCGAAGGACATAGAGATCCAGTCGAATCCAAAGTTCCCTGCAAGGATCGCATTCTGCCGTGGCCCACTTGGCGAGGAGATAGAATTCTTCTGTGAGAAGTGATGAAGTGCTGTGGAGACTTTCAGCTATAGAATTACATGGAGATGATACGGTTGACGAAGGAAGAGTGGTATGCCCAGCTTTTTGAGCGCCTGGGAAGGTCGAAGTTCCGAAGTGGATTTCATTTGACCGGGAAGGACATCGACTATATATATGAAAAAGGGATGGATACCATCAGGCAGCACGCCAGGGATTTCATAGCACAGAGGGAAGCTCCTGCATTTATACCAAATGATGGCAAACAGACGCCCATGCGTGGACATCCGGTGTTTGTGGCACAGCATGCAACGGCTGCATGCTGTCGTGAATGTATACGTAAGTGGCACACATTTGCACCGGGAGTGGAGCTTGGGCCAAGGCAGCAGGAGTATCTGGTGGATGTCATCATGACCTGGATAGAGAGGGAGCTGGCTGCCGCGGAAGAGAAAGTGGCGGAAGAGACAGCATCAGAAGAGACAGCATCAGAAGAAGCAGTGATATCACAGACCAGAAAAAGTGATGGCAGATGAGGCAGTGACGCCGCAGGCCAGAAAAGTGATGGCAGATGAGATAAAACCGCGATAAAAATGTATATTTTCTACCACAGGTGTAATGACAAATCATCATACATGTGGTAGAGTGAATTTAAGGTGGTCAAATAAAAAAACAGTACACACCAATAAAAAATGACTTAAACAGGAGAACCCGGAAGGGGTAGTCAGGAAAGGAAGGAATCATGCAGAGTATAGTTTTCGCCAGACATATAGAACGAGATTATAATTTTGATGTGGCAGATCAGATGATGAACAGCGATGATCTGCGTCAGACATACATGTACTCATATGGTACAGGGCGGAAGCTTATCAGACATGGTTTTTCAGACGTGCTGACCAGATGGCCTTAGTGAACACACGGGGCCGGAACCAGAGCCGGGAGCGTTTATAGATTTGAATCATGATGTACGTAGAGCGTCCATTCATATGAGTATTGCCGGATATTCATGTGGATGGGCGTTTTTTGTGTGTTTGGGGAAGTAAATTGTTTTAGAAAGAAATTATTTGAGGTGAATGAGAAGGTGATGGCGGCGGCTTTTGGTGGCTGGCGCATCGATATCAGGAGGGAAATATTATGTGTGGTATACCAACAATAGATATGGCGGGAACCGGTAGGAATATTGTAAAACTCAGGGAAAGTGCAGGCATGTCGGTTAGAGACCTGCAGGAGATATTCGGATTTGCCACTCCGAATGCGATATACAAGTGGCAGAAAGGCCTGGCTATGCCGACGGTTGACAATCTTATTATACTGGCGGCGATATTTGGTGTGTCTGTGGACGACATCATCGCAGTGAATGTATGTACCGCAGCCAGGATAAGTGCATGATTGTGCGAGGCTGAAATCTGAGGTATTATATGAGAATAAGATATGTACCGGGGATATGTGATGATAATGAATAAAATAAATCGTGCTTTTTTTATGAATATATTGCTGGCAATTCTGTGTCTGGCATTTGTATGTATGGATGGCTGTGAATTTACTATAAAAGATGGGGAAGATAATACGGAACTGCAGTCAGCTGGTGATTCTGAAGACGATGATCTGGGCGGAGTTGAAAATGAAGTGCAGGGGAGAAATTCAGTCACGATCACATTTGTTGGTGATATCACCATGCATAAAAGGCAGATAGAGAAATATTATACAGGAGATGGCAGTTTTGAAATAAGCAAGGGACTGGAGTATGTCTCGTCCTATCTTGAGGACAGCGATTATACAGTTGGAAATCTGGAGACAACCCTTGCGGGCCCTGGAAATGGACCGCATATGGACGCAATGGGCTATTCTGGTTTCCCAAACTTCAATTCTCCGGATGATCTTGCATACACATTGAAGGATGCGGGATTTGATATGCTGCAGACGGCAAATAACCACTGTATGGATACAGGACTTTCAGGGCTTATGAGGACGATTGATATCCTGGATGATGCGGGACTTAAGCATGTTGGAACCTCAAGGGATCAGAACGAGTGCGATAGCATGTGTATAGTTGATATAGGAGGAATAAAGTTTGGATTTGTGGCATACACGAGTGAGATCAACTCCAATTCATATGTAGAAGGCAAGCCTTATCTGTTCAATTCGCTGCATTCCTATGATGAAATATATGTATCAGAGTTATATGACAGGGTTGAGCAGCTTAGGTCAGATGGCGTGGATATTGTCATTGCGCTTATGCACTGGGGAAATGAGTATGAAGAGATTCCAGATGATAAACAACGATCACTGGCCAAAGGATTGTTTGAACATGGTGTGGATGTGATCGTTGGAGGACATCCACATAATGTTCAACCTGTGGAATGTCAGGTCGTTGGAAATGGACAGGGGCAGGAAAGGAAATGTTACGTGTTTTATTCCCTTGGGGACTTCCTGTCAGATGCAGTATATGATGATGATGGTGTCAACAAGGATATAGGGCTTATAGCAAAAGTGACATTTGCAAGGCGGGAATCAACGGATGGAAAATCGTGCGAAGTAACGGACGTATCCCTTATACCCACTCATATATATGAAAATGAAAATACAGTTGGAGTTGTAACTGTGCCAGATGCGCTTGAAAAAAGAGAGTCTGGAGATAACACATATGACTTCCTTTCGGATAAAGACTGGCAGCGAATTGAATATGCACAAAAAAATATCAACCTGGAAATTCAGTAAGGATCCCTGTGTCAGGGATACGATATGAAAGTTTCCAGGTTGATATTTTATTCTGCCTCAACGAGTCCCCAGCTTCCCCATTCCCACACTGTTTCTTTTCCGTCAGTGTCTGTCAGATGAATGCGGTTCTTTTCGTCAATTGAGATTGAGCGCACTTTGATGCCGAGTGCTGAAGACATCCACAGTGGATCCAGACGGTCTTCTCTCTGGGAATCCCAGTCGTATATGAAGATATGCTGTGTGAATTCGTCAGTATCTTCTGTTATCCATATGGGTTTGTACCTGTCGTAGCTGCCGCGTTTCCATGTCATCAGTATGATTTCCGGTGCACCGTCTCTGTCGATGTCCTGGCAGAAAGCGTCTGAAACATACACTCCATCGGGGGTATCATAAAGCAGGTTGTTGCGGCTGTCCGTTATAGTAAGCTTTTTCTTTTTGAGCGTGAATGTAACCTGTTCACTCCCGATGGTGTATGTATGTGTATATTTGTTCCATATGGCGAATGTGGAGATGTAGGCACCCTGTGACTTTAATACAAAATAGATACCTGTTCCAACTCCTATTCCCAGAATAAATGCAGTTATTAAAATAAGTATGCTTTTTTTTACCATTGGTTCGGCTGTATGATTTCGTTCTCCCAGTCAGGAATGTCCACCAGGCTTCCGAAGGTTCCGTCGTTCCTGTTGAATATTCCAAGCTGTTTTCTCCACTCTTCGTCGTTAAGACGATTGCTTATAGGCTGTTCAAATTCATAATATGAATATACAGGCCCTGAGCACACATGAGGCTGTCCGTCTATAGGTACTATTACGTACATGTTATTGAATCTTCCTGTGCCGACTTCGAGACACGATCCATTTGGATCTGTTGCGATGTCTGCGATAATTGCAGCAGGAAATTCCTGGGTAGACAGGTGTTCTACACCGTCAACGTCTTTGTATACCTCCTGCCAGAAGTGCTCAAGCTGACCGCCAAATGTGCGGATGAGGTCGTACTCTTCATCAGTAAGCGTTTCATTTTGAAGCTCTTTTTCTGCCATTGTTTTGCACTGGGTTGAGAGCTCCAGAAGAATTGCCAGATTATCTCTGTCGGAATCTGACAGGTATCCATAGCTGTCCAGACCTGTCGATGTGCAGCTTACAAGATTTGCAAGCCTTGCGAACAATTCAGGTTCCGGTTCAACATATCCTCTGTCGTCAAGCACAGGTATCTCAGCACCACCCATCTCGGCAAGCATCTGTTTTGAATATAGTATGGTGTCATGTTTCAGCTCCGCATAGCTTCCCATAAATGTTGTGAGAGATTTTGTCTGCCATCTATCAGTCTGCATGAACAGAGGGTAGCCGTCTCCTTTCTTTTCAAGGAGTGGGGTGAGTGTGTAAAGCCAGTTGGAATAAAGACTGGCATTCCATGTCTCAGGATCTGCATTTTGTATCTCAGATTGTATCTCAGACATATTCTCTGAATAATTTTCATAGTCGTATGCGCCCTGCTGCTTCAAAATGGCTGAGGCTTTCTCTGATCCCAGAGCTGACGGAAGGTCAAGCCCGCTAGGAAGCATTCTTTTTTCATTGCTGCTGTTTTCTTTCACGTTTCTGTAAGTAAGTCTCTGGAAAATGGATTCATCCAGGGAGAATCTCTGACCCATGAAGCGGTAGCCAAGAATCTTTTTTGCGGCCTCTTCGTCGGAGTCAGAGTCTTTTATAGGGACTGAATTGATCTGAGGTGGATCAAGTTTTGCAGTTTCATCTTTGTATTTATTCCAACCGTCGGTGTTTGTTATTATATCGTTTAGAGAAGCATTCTTGCCATAGGCGTCTTCTATGACCGGCATATACTCATAGTACCCGCTGTCGTCGGATGCTCCAGCAAAGAAGCTGGTTACTGTGTATATAGATTCCCAGTCGGACAGACAGTTGTCATTCATGGCGATGGTCATAAGAAGTGCCGACTTGTTCATGTCGTCGTCATCCTGAGCAAAATTTCTTCTTCCATACCACATCATTGTCTTGAAATATCTGGTGAGATCTTCGGATTCTGTGTAATATCCTCTGGCTGTATATTGTGAATAGTCTTCATCCAATTCAAACAGAGGAGATGGATGGATTCCATCGCTGGCTTCAATCAGCTGTATTTCCTGATCTACTATGGATTTTACATCAGATGGGATTTGGCTGTCTGAATCCAAGCATTTGGCGGCAACGCTGAAATAAGCAAGGTTTGTATATGCGGCCTTTTCCCAATCGGTTCCCTTGGCTGTATTGTACTGTTCTTCTGTGGCTGCAAGCATGGAATTAGTCATGTTCGCAAGAGTGGATGCAAGGTAATTCCGCTCCGTGTTTTTTAGCAGATGGCTGAAGTACAGGTGATACGTATGCATCATTGAGTCAGTGGTGATAAAATTTGCATAGTAGTTATATCTGTTATTCTCATAGAGCTCAAATGCTTCGTTGTAGTAGCCGGTTGTGATAACGCTGTAATCCTTTGATAATACATTTTTGGCATCGTCATTCATATATGTGACCATGTCATAGTTTGCAAGATCACTGAGATCTGATTTTACAGAGTACGCGTCTACACTTGGAACTACAGATGATCCACTGCCGGTCTGAATGATGGTAGGACGTTTGAGCGCTTGGATAGCTGTGATCGGATCAGTTTTCTTGTCGTCTGACGAATCCGAGGTGTCATTCTTGTTGTCATCTGTGGCTGCGCCGGAATTTGCAGAATAATTGTCCCCATTGTTTTTACCCGATGAATTATTGCTGCCCAGCATTTCCGGCAGAAGCAGAACGACTGCTATGGCTACAATCACTATGATTGCTGCACCTGCGATGAAGACTGGGAGCAGGCTGCCTTCAGAAGATGAAGATTTAGTGAAAGTATTTTGCTGGTTAGACTGCTGATACTGGTCTTGCTGACCGTACTGGTTTGATTGCTGATACTGGTCTTGCTGACCGTATTGGTTAGACTGCTGATACTGGTCTTGCTGGCCGTATTGGTTTGATTGCTGATACTGGTCTTGCTGGCCGTATTGGTTTAACTGCTGATACTGGCCTTGCTGACCGTACTGGTTTGATTGCTGATATTGGTTTTGCTGGCTGTACTGGTGTTCCTGCTGGTTTTGGAAAATTGTTCCGCAGTGATAACAGTAAGCAGAGTTGTCAGGAATGTCATTCCCGCATATTGGACATTTCATAGGCTCCCTCCTCATAATAACTTTTTGTATACTGCATAGATAATTAAATTATCAAGGCAAAACACAGTGTTGTCAAATGTTAATTATGACATTCCATAGTTAATTTATTGCAGCCAATGGGAAAATTACAATAAAATTGTAACCTGGAATAAAGTTTTAAATTTTACAAAAAACACAAATTTTGTAGTTGACTTGGAGTAAACTCCAGGTGATATATTCAATGTAACATATAGTGCATTGTGTGAGTGCACATAGCTATAAATAGAAAAGTTTTCTTGAAATTAGGAAAGAGGTGGCAATATGACTATCAAAGAAGTAAGTGAAAAGTTTGATATCACTGCTGATACCCTAAGGTATTATGAGAGAGTGGGACTTATCCCACCTGTGGCAAGAAATGCCAGTGGCAACAGGGATTATCAGGAAAATGATGTCAGCTGGGTTGAACACACTGTATGCATGAGAAATGCCGGTGTTCCGATAGAGGCGCTTATTGAATATGTAAAACTGGTCCAGATGGGAGATGCTACATTTGGCGCAAGGCTTGATCTCCTTAAGGAGCAGTATGAGAAGCTTGAGGAGCAGAGAAAACAGATCGAATCCACCATGGAGAGGTTACATTACAAGATATCCAAATATGAGGAGGCCGTGAAGACCGGCAAGCTTGTATGGGACAGGAAATTTACCGATTGCGAATGACAGATGCACGATCTGGAGCATGTGTGGATGCAAACGGAAAGGCAGATCAGCGAACGGTAATGCACTATGTTAATGAGCGGTAGTGCACTATGTTAAAAAACGGTAATGCGTTATGTTAATGAGA
Source organism: uncultured Coprococcus sp. (assembly GCA_934270935.1). Classification (GTDB taxonomy): domain Bacteria; phylum Bacillota; class Clostridia; order Lachnospirales; family Lachnospiraceae; genus Coprococcus. Next base: position 21,936 of record CAKQQK010000017.1, read on the forward strand.
GGCAATGTACTATGTTAAAACAGGAGGATAAATAAAAAATGTATATTGAAAATATCAACGGACCACAGGATGTAAAGAAACTGACAATAGACGAGATGGGAACACTTGCAGACGAGATGCGACATGCGCTTCTCATCAGAGCCAGCAAACACGGCGGACATTTTGGACCTAACTTTGGTATGGTGGAGGCAACCATAGCACTTCATTATGTATTTGAGTCACCAAAGGATAAGATTGTGTATGACGTGTCCCACCAGAGCTATCCGCACAAGATGCTTACAGGAAGAAAGGATGCATACCTCTATGAGGAGCACTATGATGATGTGACTGGTTACAGCAACCCGCATGAGAGTGAGCACGACTTCTTCACGGTTGGACATACCTCAACATCCATAAGTCTGGCTGCAGGCCTTGCAAAGGCTAGGGACCTTCAGGGCGCAGATGGCAACGTGATAGCGGTGATAGGAGATGGCTCCCTGTCAGGAGGAGAGGCCCTTGAAGGCTTGGATTACGCTAAAGAGCTGGATGGCAACCTCATCATAGTTGTAAATGACAACGATATGTCCATAGCTGAGAACCACGGTGGACTTTATACAAATCTCAAATTACTCAGAGATACAAATGGAACAGCAGAGTGCAATCTGTTCCGTGCCATGGGACTTGACTATTATTATGTGCATGAGGGCAATGATGTGGCAGCCCTCATAGATACATTCCAGAAAGTAAAGGATACAAAGAAACCGGTCGTGGTTCACATCAGAACCCTCAAGGGAAAGGGCTATGCCCCGGCTGAGGAGCACAAGGAGCAGTGGCACTACAACGGTCCATTTGACATAGAGACAGGGAAGTCATTATTTGAAGGCGGAGAGGAGGACTACTCAAGCGTGTCCTGTGATTACCTGCTTGACAAGATGAAGAAGGATCAAAAGGTCGTTGCCATCACAGCGGGAACACCGACAGTTATAGGATTTACAGAGGATAAGAGACGTGAGGCCGGAAAGCAGTTTGTCGACGTGGGAATCGCAGAGGAGACAGCGGTGGCACTTGCGTCGGGAATTGCAGCAGGCGGCGGAAAGCCAGTGTTCGGTGTGTACAGCTCATTTGTGCAGAGAACATTTGACCAGATATCCCAGGATCTCTGTATCAACAACAATGCAGCCACTATAGTGACATTTGCAGGGTCTGTATATGGAATGAACGATGTGACACATCTGGGCTTTCAGGATATCCCGATGCTTTCAAATATCCCGAATCTTGTATATCTTGCTCCGACAACAAAGGAAGAGTATATTGCCATGCTTGACTGGAGCATAGAACAGAATGAGCATCCGGTGGCCATCAAGCTTCCAGGCGGTGCAATGGTAAGTGGAAGCCCTGTGACGAAGAACTTTGGAGATCTGAATAAGTATGAGGTTACGCAGAAGGGAAGCAAGGTTGCGATACTTGGCCTTGGAACCTTCTACAGCCTGGCAAATGCCGTGGCAGACGAGATGGAGAGTGAGCTTGGAGTTGATGCAACAGTCATCAATCCATACTATATCACAGGTCTCGATGAGGAACTTCTTGAGAGCCTCAAGGCAGACCACTCTGTTGTCATCACCATCGAGGATGGTATACTTGACGGCGGATTCGGCGAGAAGATTGCAAGATTCTATGGCGATTCAGATATGAAGGTGCTGAATTATGGTCTTAAGAAGGAATTCCTTGACAGGTACGATGTCGAAGAGGTTCTTAAGGATAATCGTCTTGATGCAGAGATGATCGCGGAGGATGTTAAAAAGTTGGTGTAAGGAATAAAGATATGATATAGGACTCCCCAGATAAATTCTAAAATTATTTATTTTCTGGATTTATCTGGGGATATTTTACTTGAATATTTAATTATGATATGATGCCGAGTTCTGTCAGAATGGATATGGCTCCCTCGGCGGTGTCTTTGTCAAAGCCGAGGGCCTCAAGGCCTTCAGCGTTTGATATGTTGTTGTCTTTGGCAGCTTTGGTGGCTTTTTTTATTAGGTCTCTACCTTCATCTTTGCTCTCCTGTAATTCTTTAGCCATGATCCTTCTCATTGCATTGTTCATAAAAGTATCACGCTCCTTCCATGTTTCAATCTTTTCCTCATTAGCATCAGATACAATAGACGATATTGTATCTGCAAACATTCCGTGTCTGGTATCCAGATCACTGATATTCGTCAAGAAATCATAGAATAAATTCTTGGATATGTTCGGTGAAAGCGCATTCAACCAAATAATACCTTTTTCATCATTCTGACAATCCTTGGATGGTTTCGTAACAACTATCTGCATTGGAAACTGTGCACCTTCAATATAGTATATGTTACTTGGCTGCTCAATAACCGTATAGCCGTGTTCTATCAGATCCTTGATAAGCTCTCTTGGATATGCCGCACGGACGATACTAATTGTAATATCTTTTTCATTAATAGGAGCTCCATTTGCCTCGCAATTCCCTGGTGCGATCATATACAAAAGAGCATATGCCTGCACCTTGTAAAATGTTTCGAGATTAAGCTCATCTCTGGGTGATTTGTATTCCAGAATATTGTGCTTTCTGAAGAATCTGCCTATATTGTTGTCGATCACCAGATCATCAGGTTTCTTGACAACAGTAAGATCAATGATCAAAGGTTTTCGTGTAAGCTGAAATTCGTCATTGAACTCAATGTCATCCTCGTAATCCATAAGATATAATCTCATGGCGTGGACAAATCCGGTGTGCCACTGGATAAGTTCCTTGTTTTCATCTGTATTTTCTTTCTTATTGCTCAAATATGTACCTCCATTTTACCCCATAAAATAAAAAATAACAACGCAGTAAATGATCTGGCTGGCCAGCCGTTATGGATGATTTACGTTTCCCGCGGGAGATACTTTTCACAGAGAATACAGTAGCGGGAAGAATATTTCAAGACTTGGAAAAACGATTTAACAAAAGTTTCACCAAAATATACAGAGCGGATAAAAACAAGCATTTATACGGCTTTGGGCAGGATTTTCGCAGGGATGGATTTGGGGCTAAAATAGTGTTACCATATAGCAAAGCCGATACAAAATGATAAATGTATGTGTAGTTTACTGTTACACGTAAATGGGAGGCGCGTAAAATGTGGATATTATTTGCAGTGGGTTCTTCGTTCTTTGCGGGGATCACGGCGATACTTGCAAAATGCGGTATAAGAAAGACGGATTCTGATGTGGCGACGGCTATAAGGACAGTTGTGGTTCTGCTGTTTGCTTGGCTGATGGTTATTGTCACAGGAGCCTGGACTGCAGACACACATATCAGCGGTAAGACACTTCTCTTTCTGATCCTCTCCGGCCTTGCAACCGGCGCATCCTGGCTGTGTTATTTCAGAGCGCTACAGAAAGGGGATATCAACAAGGTCGTTCCCATAGACAAATCAAGCACCGTGCTCACGATACTGCTTGCCATCATATTTCTCCACGAGGGAATCACCTGGGTTAAGGGTATATCGATAGTTATGATAGGTGTGGGCACCATGCTTATGATCACCAAAAAGAAAACTGCAGATGCTCAGAAACTGTCAGAAAAAGATGGCGAACATATGTCAATAGACGGTGGCAGTGTGACAAAGAAACAGCGAGGAGTGAGGCTTTTGCATGGCAGCTGGCTGCTGTACGCGGTGCTCTCAGCTGTCTTTGCCAGTTTGACAGCGATACTCGGCAAGGTAGGAATATCGGATATCAACTCAAATCTAGGCACGGCGATCAGGACAACGGTGGTTCTTGTCATGGCGTGGCTTATGGTGTTCGTGTCTGGAAAGCAGCATGAGATAAAGGGGATAGAGAAGAAAGAGCTGTTGTTTATAGCGCTCTCAGGAATAGCCACGGGGGCATCCTGGCTGTGCTATTACAGGGCACTTCAGGACGGACCGGCAAGCGTGGTAGTACCGATAGACAAGCTGAGCGTGCTCATCACCATAGCATTTTCAGGAATTGTGTTTCATGAAAAGCTGACAAAGAAAGCTACTGTTGGCGTGGTGTGTATCATCGCGGGAACTCTTTTACTTGCCATGAATTTCTGAATATTTTACGGTCTATTTAGAAAGTATTTATAGTTTCTTCCTGTGGATTTTATATCTATCGTTTACACTATATACAACGAAAAAGATATAGAGGATACATTTGTACATGAGAAGCTTATCAAGCTGTGCTTGATGGCAGAACAGGCAGGAGGCGTTAAATATGAGAACAGCAGACCACATGAATCTGAGCAGATATATTATGGATTACATGGATGCCGGTGCATCTAAGCTGCAGAAGGCGGCGTTCATATTTGGCAGCATAGAGCCGGATATCAATATGATGACTTATTTCAGGGGCAGCATCCGTGGCGAGGAGAAACTTAGAGGACACAATTACGAAAATGTCATGAAGTATATGGAAAAACTCACAAAGAAACTTGAGAAAGGCGGAATGGGAACTGTCAGACAGAGCTTTCTTCTCGGAAAGCTTGTTCACTATGTGGCGGATTCATTCACATATCCGCACAACAGTATATTCCCTGGGAATCTTAGAGAACACTGCCAGTACGAGACAGAGCTGCATGGCTATGTGAATAAGACGATATCTTCAGTAGGTGTCAATATGGAAAGCATAGATGATGGGCGAGACATAGTGGAATATCTCAGAGAAATGCATGACAGGTATGTCAGTGAGGCTCCGGGATGCGAGAATGATTACAGACATATCACACATGCAATATCCGTGGTTACAGAGCGGTTCTGGCAGACAGAGAGTGTGTCAGTGCCATCCATGCGGGATGTTGCAATTGCATGTAAGAAACATATACCGGTTACGGCAAATGTAAGTATGGCAGCAGATGGAAATGCTGGAATGGAGTCCACAGGGGTGGCGTAGGAATAGCACTCCGTAAAAAATCTGATATGTCTAAATTGAGTGCGCGATAAAGATTTAGTTAAGAAACTTCACAAAAACAACAAAATAGCTTGTGAAAAACAATTTAAAATTACCTCTTGCATTATTTTCTGAAGTCTGCTATTATAAATCACGACAAAGGCGTCAAATGAATCGAAAAGATTCGTTTGGCGCCTTTTTGTTTCATTAACAAGGGGGTCAGACCCCGTTTAACACGTTAATGTGGCAAAAGGGGACTGACCCCTTTAGGAAAAAATAAGGAGGAAGAAACTATGAATACGGGAGATACTGGTTTTATTATGATCTGTGCGGCTCTGGTGTTCTTCATGACACCCGGACTTGCATTCTTCTACGGAGGCCTCGTCAGGAGGAAAAATGTTGTAAATACCATCATGGCATGTACGGCCATCATGGGACTTTCAGTTGTTATGTGGGTGCTGTTCGGTTACTCACTCTCATTTGGCACTAATCACGGAGGTGTTATAGGAGATCTCAAGTGGTTTGCACTCAACGGGATAAAGATGGATGAGGCTGGTCCTTATGCGGACAATATACCTCACCTTGTATACGTTGCATTTCAGATGATGTTCGCCATGATCACACCGGCACTTATCACCGGTTCACTGGTCGGACGTGTGAAGTTCAAGGCATTGTTCTTCTTCATCATGCTCTGGTCTATCATCGTTTATTACCCAATGGCTCACATGGTATGGGGCCAGGGCGGTTTCCTCGGGGAGATCGGTTCAGTTGATTTCGCAGGAGGAAATGTAGTACATATAAGCTCAGGTGTGAGCGCTCTTGTATTCTCTATCATCCTTGGAAGAAGAAAGGGATATGAGAACACAGCATACAGAGTTCACAACATTCCATTTGTAGCACTCGGTGCATTCATACTTTGGTTTGGATGGTTCGGTTTCAATGCCGGAAGTGCCCTCGGTGCAAATGGTCTTGCAGCACATGCATTTATGACAACAGCGATTGCCAGTGCCAGCGCAATGCTCTCATGGATGATAATAGATGTTATAAAGGACGGAAAGCCTACTCTGGTCGGTGCATCGACAGGTCTTGTAGTCGGTCTTGTGGCTATAACACCCGGTGCAGGATTTGTACCAATCTGGTCATCATTCATCATCGGTGCACTTGTCAGCCCGATCTGCTGCTTTACAATCTCATTCCTGAAGGGTAAGCTGAAGATAGACGATGCACTCGATGCATTTGGCTGTCATGGTATCGGAGGTGTCTGGGGAGGTATCGCAACAGGATTATTTGCAAAGAGCTCGATCAACAGTGTAGCTCGTTGGGATGGACTGGTATTCGGTGATGTACATCTGTTCCTGATGCAGCTTGTTGGTATCGTGGTTACGATCGCAGTAGCAGTGGTCGGAACACTTATCTGCCTTGGAATCGTGAGACTCTTCACACCACTCCGTGTAACAGACAGAGAAGAGAAGGTGGGTCTGGATATCTCAGAGCACGGCGAGAGTGCATATCCAACATTCAATGGACTTGATTCATAGGACAGCATATGATATAGAAAGGAGAGATCTGATATGATGATAAAGGTTGAGGCTATCGTGCGTGAGGAGGTCTTTGAGGACGTCAAGGAAGCACTGAACGCTATAGATGTAAATGGAATTACAGTGTCTCAGGTTATGGGATGCGGAGCACAGAGAGGATATAAGAAACTTGTCCGTGGTACTGAGGTAGATGTGGTGATGCAGCCGAAGATCAAGTTTGAGATAGTTGTGTCATCTGAGGAATGGGAGAAGAAGACCATAGAGGCTATCCAGAAGGCGGCATATACAGGTGAGGTTGGAGATGGCAAGATATTCAGCTATGAGATCCGTACTGCAACTAAGATCCGTACAAAGGAGAGCGGCTATGATGCTCTGAATTAAAAATTTATAATTTCTTTACTAAATACTAGCCGGGAATCCTTTGACAATCAAAGGGTTCCCGTGTTATTATGTCGAAAATATCAGGGAGTAGTTCACATCGGTTATAAGATGTTGTGCGATCTCGTCATCACGTTTTCTGGCTGGGACATACCTGTGCAGGGAACCGGGGCGCACGCTTTCGGAGTATATATAGTAGTGTATATAGAATTTGAAAGGAACGAGACTTTTATTGTGTGTTTATCATGCAATGAAGGTCTCGTTCCTTTGTTGTATGTAAGAGAAAATGACGATTGCATATATTTAAACCAGACTTTTCTTTGTGTGATAGGCATACAAGATCAGCAGACATTATGCTTGATGCATAGATAATATTGCTGATCTGGAAAATGGAAAATGGACCCCGGGCATGTGCCTGGTATCCGAAGATAAGAAGAAAAGGAGTCTGGTGTGTATGACAGAGAAGAATTTTTGGAACTGTTCCGGTGATGAATTACTAAAAGAATTCAAGACAGACAGCCGCGGACTGTCGGCGGAGCGGGCAGAGGAGATCCGTAGTGAAAAGGGAGAAAATATTCTCCAGGAAGGCAAGAGAAAGAGCACATTACAGGTGTTCCTCAGCCAGTTTTGTGACCTGCTGGTGATCATACTGATCATAGCAGCGGTCATTTCTATGTTTTCTGACAATATCGAGAGTACCATAGTAATCTTGGCGGTACTCGTCATGAATGCTGTGCTGGGAACGGTGCAGCATGTGAAAGCTGAGCGTTCGCTTGACAGTCTGAAACAGCTTTCATCCCCAAATGCAAAGGTTATGAGAGATGGTGTGAAGCAGGAGCTTCCGTCCCGTGAGATAGTCCCGGGTGATATCGTGCTGCTCGAGGCGGGCGATATGATAGTTGCCGATGGAAGGATACTCAGGAACTTCTCACTCCAGGTAAATGAGAGTTCACTTACCGGAGAATCTACAAATGTGGAAAAGAATGATGCAATAATAGAAGGTTCCGTGCCCCTTGCAGACAGGACAAATATGGTGTATTCAGGAAGTCTTGTTACATACGGACGAGCAGAGGTGCTTGTAACCGGAACAGGAATGGATACGGAGCTCGGTAAGATCGCAGGACTGATGAACGCTGCAAAGGAGAGAAAGACTCCGCTTCAGGAGAGCCTTGACAAATTCAGTGCAAGACTTGCCGCATTTATCATGATTGTGTGTGCGCTGGTATTTGTCCTCTGTATATACAGGAAGATGGCGGTGCTTGATTCCATGATGTTTGCAGTTGCCCTTGCAGTTGCAGCTATACCTGAGGCTCTAGGTTCGATAGTCACCATCGTACAGGCATTTGGCACTCAGAAGATGGCGAAAGAGAATGCGATCATCAAGAACCTCAAGGCGGTTGAGAGTCTTGGATGCGTGTCAGTCATCTGTTCAGACAAGACCGGAACACTTACACAGAACAAGATGACTGTGCAGGAGATATATCTGGATGGAAAACTTTACAAGCCGGAGGAGCTTGATTCCCATAATCAGCTCCACAGATATCTGCTATATGATGCGGTTCTCACCAATGATTCCAGCATAGTGGATGGTAAAGGAATAGGAGATCCGACGGAATATGCCTTGCTTGAGATGTTCCGCCAGGTCCACATGATGCCGGGAAACAATGTGCCTGCAACGGAGGTGCCTGACCCCATCTCAAACAGAAAGTCAGGAAATAAGCGGCCTGAGCCCATTTCAAACAGGAAGTCAAGTGATAAGGTGCCTGACCCCATTGGACAAAGTGGCCCTGGTGCGTGGAATCTTAGTGAGGATGTACTCAGGGACTGCATGGACAGAATGGAGGAGGTTCCGTTCGACTCAGACAGAAAGCTTATGAGTACAAAGTATCTGCTTCATGGAGTACCGACCATACTCACCAAGGGTGCTGTGGATGTGCTGCTTGACAGATGCGTGAGCGTGAGGTACAGCGATGGCGTAAAGCCTATGACAGATGAAGAAAAAGCGAAGATCAAGGCTCAGAACAAGGCATTCTCTGAGAATGGCCTCCGCGTACTGTCATTTGCGTATAAGGAAAGTGACGAGGTGCTGGGGGTTGATACTGAGTATGGATTTACATTCCTTGGACTTGTCTCCATGGTGGATCCGCCACGCCCGGAGTCTATGGCAGCGGTTGCCGATGCAAGGCGTGCGGGCATAAAGCCGGTCATGATAACCGGAGACCACAAGATCACAGCGGTAGCCATAGCGAAGCAGATCGGAATATACGAAGATGGGGACATGGCACTCACGGGAGAGGAGCTTGACGCTCTGTCTGATGAGGAGCTTGCACGTGACATAACAAAAATATCTGTATATGCCAGGGTGTCACCGGAGAATAAGATAAGGATAGTAGATGCATGGCAGAAGAACGGCAATATAGTAGCCATGACAGGTGACGGTGTCAATGATGCCCCTGCACTCAAGAAGGCAGACATAGGTGTTGCCATGGGAATAACAGGCACGGAGGTGTCCAAGGACGCGGCGGCTATGATCCTCTCAGATGATAACTTTGCGACAATCATCAAGGCTGTGTCAAATGGACGAAATGTATACAGGAACATAAAGAATGCGATACTGTTCCTGCTGTCAGGAAACACAGCTGGAATACTGGCGGTGCTTTATACCTCGATAGCTGCCCTGCCTGTTCCGTTTGCACCTGTACATCTGTTGTTCATCAACCTGCTCACAGATTCTCTTCCTGCGCTCGCGATAGGAATGGAGCCGGCTGACCCATCGCTGCTCTCAGAAAAACCGAGGGATCCTAAGAAGGGAATACTGACATCTGACTTTATGGCAAAGATGCTCTCGGAGGGCCTTCTCATCGCTATAGCGACCATGACAGCATTCCATCTTGGCCTGCCGGTGAGTTCGGCAAAAGCCACTACCATGGCATTTGCAACACTGACACTTGCCAGATTGTTCCACGGTTTTAACTGCAGAAGTGAGGAGTCGATGTTTAAGCTTGGATTTAGATCAAATAAATACAGCGTCTATGCATTTTTAGCTGGTGTGGCATTTCTGGCTGCGGTCCTGTTCATACCGGGACTTCACAGTCTGTTCAGCGTTGTAAGTCTTGGAGCGGCAGATGTGCTGAAGATAGCGGGACTTGCATTTGCACCGACTGCGATAATACAGATCATTAAGGTCATACAGGACAAGAGGAGATAGACATGCTGGAGAATATTACATTTTCATATTTTGCAGAGCAGGTTGTGAGCCATCCGGCGCTTTTGATCGCCGTCCTGCTGACACTTGGAGTAATTCTGGTAAATGGATGGACGGATGCACCAAATGCCATAGCGACGTGTGTGTCTACCAGATGTATAGATGTGGATAAGGCGATAATTATGGCGGCTGCCTGCAATTTCCTTGGGGTGCTTATCATGTCGCTTGTCAATTCAAAGGTAGCCATGACTATCAAGAACATGGTGAATTTCGGCGGTGACACAGACTCAGCGATGATCGCTCTGTGTGCGGCAATGACGGCGATTGTAATATGGGCAATCGGTGCATGGGCATTTGGCATACCAACAAGTGAGAGTCATGCACTGATAGCCGGACTTACGGGCGCAGCCATAGCACTACAGGGAGGATTGGACGGTGTAAATCCTTCAGAGTGGATAAAAGTAATATATGGTCTTGTACTGTCAACCATTCTCGGATTCGCAGTCGGATTTGTGGTATGCAAGCTGCTCACGGTGATCTGTTACCGATTTGACAGAAGAAAGACAAATGCTTTTTTCTCCAAAGCACAGGTGGCCGGCTCGGCGGCGGTGGCGTTCATGCACGGAGCTCAGGATGGCCAGAAGTTCCTGGGAGTTCTCCTGCTTGGGCTGTTTCTCGTAAATGGCCAGAGCAGTGCCGAAAATGTAACAATACCAATATGGATGATGATACTTTGCTCAGTTGTTATGGGACTTGGAACATCAATTGGAGGAAAGAAGATCATCAAGTCTGTTGGAATGGATATGGTAAAGCTTGAGAAATACCAGGGATTTGCGGCTGATCTGTCGGCGGCACTCTGTATCCTGCTCTCGACGGTGTTTGGAATCCCGGTCAGCACCACCCATGTGAAGACGACAGCCATCATGGGCGTGGGTGCTGAGAAGAGGGCGTCTGCGATCAACCTCAAGGTGGTGCGTGATATGGTGCTCGCCTGGGTGCTCACATTCCCAGGCTGCGGTGTCATAGGATATGGCATGGCAAAGCTACTGATCGTGTGGCTGGGGTAGGTTGTAGGTGGCTGCAGATGTGGATTGAGTTTTGCAACCGCCTTCAGGCATATGAGGCATATGGGGTCAGGCACCCTTTAATACACTAACGTGTTAAAAGGGGTCAGGCACCCTCTGATGCACTAACGTGTTAAAAGGGGTCAGGCCCCCTCTGATGCACTAACGTGTTAAAAGGGGTCAGGCACCCTCTGATGCACTAACGTGCTAAAAGGGGTCAGGCCCCCTTTGGTGCATTAACGTGTTAAACAGGGCCTGACCCCTTTGTTAGAGTTATGAATTTGAAGGAGAAAATATTGTGAAAAAGAAAAAGGATGAATTTTATTTTAAAAACCTGAATACATGTGTGGAGATCTCGTATCAGGCTGCGGAGTTTCTGAAGAACGTAGTCGTGGATTTTTCGGTGGACACCATCAAGGAAAATCTTGATCGTATGCATGAGCTTGAGCAGAAGGCCGATGGCAAGAAACATAAGATGATGACTGTGCTCAGTCAGGCATTCATAACACCTATAGAGCGGGAGGATCTGGTTGCCCTGTCTAACTATCTGGATGATATTACCGATGCTGTTGAGGATGTGTTCCTGCAGATTTATATGTGCAATGTGGATACTATCAGAGAGGATGTACCTCAGATGGTAGAGCTGCTACTTGAGTGCATCAAGGCGTTACAGGATGTGATCGGAGAACTGAAGAGATTCAAGAGTTCAAAGACCATTGAGCAGAGCATAATCAGGGTAAATGATCTCGAGGAGCAGGGAGACAGACTGTATGTGGAAAATATGCACAGACTGTACGGTGAGAGCGACCTTAGGACTGTGGTCGTGTGGAAAAACATATATGCCTGCATAGAGAACTGTATGGATGTGTGCGAACATGCGGCGGATATCGTGAACACCGTGATCATGAAAAATTCGTAGGATGAGATTATTGCAAGTATAACAGCGGATAGAAACATTTACGAAAAAAATTCAGATTGAATTAAAAAATTTGTTATATTTATCAAAATTTAGAAAATGCAGAATAATCTATTGAATAAAATCTGAGTGAGAATATAATAATCAAAGGGTTAAAGGGTGGTTTGAATATACAGAGTAACTATAGCTGTGTATCGAACCTCCTTTTTTATGAAAAATGTCCGATATGTGGAGGTTGTATACAGGCATGTATACCAAAGTTGTGAATCGTTGCTCCATATGTGCATGATAAATAAATATAGAAGGAAGACATAAAAGATGAAATATTTGAAACAGTTTCTTATAATCCTCGCCATCTCATTTATCGGTGAGATACTTAAGTATATAGTTCCGCTACCGATTCCGGCAAGTATATATGGCATGGTGATCATGTTTATCTGTCTGCAGACCAGGATCCTCAAGCTGGATGATGTGAAGAGTGTGGGCAAGTTTCTCATAGAGATCATGCCGGTCATGTTCATACCAGCCGGTGTGGGTCTGATGTCATCGTGGGGAACGCTTAAGCCTGTGCTTGTGCCGGTCAGCGTCATAACGGTGGTAGTCATCATCACGGTTATGCTTGCAGCAGGCTGGGTATCACAGCTTATAATAAGAAGAGACAGGAAGAAGGAGACTGAAAATGAGTGATCTGTTTGAATCGTCCATATTTGCAGGGGTGACTATAAGCCTTCTGGCATATATGTTTGGAAACGTACTTAAAAAGAAACTTAAGATAGCTATACTTAACCCACTGTTGGTGTCCATCGTAGTGACTATAGTGGTGCTGGTTGTGGCTGACGTGGATTACGATGTGTACAATGAAGGCGCAAAGTATCTGAGCTGGTTCCTCACACCGGCTACAGTGTGCCTTGCAATCCCGCTCTATGAGCAGTGGGAGCTTTTAAAGCACAATTATAAGGCTGTGCTCGGTGGTATAGTTGCCGGAGTTATAACGAGTCTGACTACAGTCCTTGTGTTGTGCAAGGTCATGGGGCTTTCCCATAAAGATTACGTGACACTTCTTCCGAAGTCCATAACCACAGCTATCGGAATGGGCGTTTCAGAAGAACTTGGTGGATATGTGACCATCACGGTTGCAGTCATAGTTGTGACCGGAGTGATCGGCAATATAATCGGAGAAATCGTGTTCAAGATATTCCGGATACAGGAGCCTATATCTAAGGGACTTGCCCTGGGATCATCAGCCCACGCCATCGGAACTGCCAAGGCGATGGAGATCGGCGAGGTTGAAGGAGCTATGAGCAGTCTGTCGATTGCGGTTACAGGAATACTCACGGTCATACTTGCGTCTGTGTATGCACATTTTATGTAATAGATATAATTGGAGAGAGCTACATTTTTTGTATTTCTCTGAGCTTATATGCAGCCATGAGCTGGAATCTGACCTCCGCATCGGAGAGATCATATTCCAGCTCTTCTTTTATTATCCGGAGCCTGTAATTTATCGTATTTCTGTGGCAGAACATTTTCTCGGAGATAAGCTGAACGCTGCCACTGCACCTCAGATATTCGTACAGGGTGTCCGTCAGCGATGAATGATGGGTCTTGTCGTACTCAAGGACTCTTCCAAGCTGTTCCGTGACAAATGCGTGTATGAGCCGGGTGTCATCAACCTCCAGAAGAATACGCATGAATCCAAGGCTGTTGTAATCACAATATATGTTGCCTGCGGTAAATTCCCTTGCGGAAACTGCACGGCGGTAACTTTGGGGCAATTCTGTAAGGGACAAGACCGGGCTTCCGGAACCCATATGTATGCTGCGGTCCGGGAATCGTGCCGCCAGAGTCTCTGCTATGCCGCTGCATTTGTCTGCGATGGACCCGGAGGAAGGGCATCTCAGGATAACTGTCGGGCTGCCATCATATACAAATGCGTGAAAGACAAGATCTGTATTGTTGCAGACCTTCTGCAGGACATACATGAACTCATCTGTTGCTTCTGTATCGATGGACAGAACATTGTAGTAGCCATTGTTGAATCCGGAGCCTTTTATTGTGTCAGTCTGCTCGTCGGTCAGTGAATTCCCCATGAGAATATTCTGGAATGCTGCGGTCATGTTGCCATCATCCCTGGAGTCTTCAAATATCCGGTTGTAGTAGTCGTGGGTTATATCAAATATCCTTGTGTCCCATGGCATGGTGAACAGCGGGAACGAATAGCGGTGACACAGTCTGACGATCTCATCTGTTATGTCCTCCTCAAATATATATCTGCCGATATTCAGAATGAGCCCGCAGGTTCCCCTCTTTATGAGCTCCTTGATAAATGCCCTGAGCCAATCCTCGCGTTCACCGGAGGTCACGCCGGTTGTGATGATGAGTTCTCCTCCGTTCAAAAATGTGGATGTAGATATATCCTCTGATATGTATACCCAGCTTACGATGTTCTCCATTCCCTTTCCGCCGGATATAAGATTAAGGTTGTATTTTCGTTTGGTATCATAGTACAGATCTCTCAGAAAAATGGCCATGTCAGTGTTCCTCCCCTGTATTACATGCACATATATAGTCTCGTAAAAAGCACATTATATATTATTATCAATGTATATGAGACTTGTGTCAATGATGAAAATGTGCTGTGAGCACAAATGCATTCTAATATTTTGTGCCTGGGGAATATGGCATAACACCTACGGTTGTGCGATTCTATATGCAGAGTTAAAAAGACAGCCGGTGTTTCAGAAATAAAGCCCATAATTTGAAGTGATGTCAATATAGGCCCAAAGGGGTCAGACCCCATTCAGCACGTTAATGCAGTAAAAGGGGTCAGACCCCATTTAGCACGTTAATGCAGTAAAAGGGGTCAGGCACCGTTTAGTGCGTTAATGCAGTAAAAGGGGTCAGGCACCGTTTAGTGCGTTAATGCGGCAAAGAGGGCCTGACCCCGATGTGGTATTTCTGATGCGCAGGCTGTTGGTTGGAAAATAAAGGAGGACAAAATTATGCTTAGAACAGATTTACCAGAGATAATCACAGAGACACTGCCGGGACCAAAGGCAGCAGAGGTTATAAAGAGGAGAGAGAAGGCAGTGCCATCTGCCATCAGATGTGCGTATCCGGTTGTTATAGATAAGGGTGAGGGTGCTATGATACAGGATGTGGATGGCAACAAGTTCCTCGACTGGATAGGTGGTGTCGGAGTCCTGAATATCGGATTTTCACAGCCGGAGGTCGTTGAGGCTGTCAAGGTGCAGGCCGACAAATATTTCCATGGCATGTTCAATGTGGTAACCCATGAGGGATATGTGGCACTCGCTGAGAAGCTTGCGTCCATCGCACCGGTAAAGGGCGACGAGAAGAAGGTGTTCTTCGCAAACAGTGGTGCTGAGGCTGATGAGAATGCTGTAAAGGTTGCAAAGAGCTTTACAAAGAGACCGAATATCATCGTATTTTCGGGAGCTTTCCACGGCAGAACACATTACACGATGGCTATGACATCCAAGAAGGCTTATGCAAAGGGAATGGGTGAGCTTGCAAATGGCGTGTTCAGGGCACAGTTCCCATATTACTACAGGAATCCTGAGGGAATGCCACAGGAGGCAGCTCTTGATTACTATATGAATTCGCTTACAGATGTATTTGAACAGTGCGCAGCAGCAGATACCATTGCGGCAGTTGTTGTTGAGCCTCTTCAGGGCGAGGGTGGTTTCATACCTGCACCTATCGAGTGGGTAAAGGCTGTCAGAAAGCTCTGTGATGACAATGGAATCCTTCTTATCGCGGATGAGGTACAGAGCGGCTTTTGCAGAACAGGAAGAATATTTGCCAGTGTATATTGGCAGGAGGCAGGCGTACAGCCTGATATCATAGCAACAGCCAAGTCTATAGCAGCAGGTGTTCCACTGTCAGCCATCATCGCAAGATCAGAGATCATGGAGGCTGTCGCTCCTGGAACAATAGGTGGTACATATTGTGGAAATCCACTTGCCTGTGCAGCAGCCCTCAAGACTATCGAGATCATGGAGAGAGACAATCTTGCAGGACGTTCATGTGAGATCGGTGAGAAGGTTGTGGCAAGATACAATGAGCTCAAGGAGAAGTATGAGTGTGTTGGTGATGTCAGAGGACTCGGTGGAATGGTAGGAATAGAGTTTGTCAAGGATAAGAAGACCAAGGAGCCTGCCCCTGAGCTTACATCTGCGGTCATCACCGAGTGTTGGAAACGAGGCCTGCTGGTTGAAGGTGCCGGAACTTACAATAATGTCATAAGATTCCTCGCACCGCTTGTTATCACAGATGAGCAGCTTGCCGCCGGCCTTGATATCTTCGAGGCAGCAGTGGAGGCTGCATCTAAGTAGACGCTTGAAAAAGCAGAAGATATACGACATAATATATCACAAGGAGGACCCGCGTAAGCGGGAGATGCCTTGTGATAACGCGGGCGCCGCACGGAGTGCATAGGAATGCGCCCGCTCCGTAATATATCACAAGGAGGACCCGCGTAAGCGGGAGATGCCTTGTGATAACGCGGGCGCCGCACGGAGTGCATAGGAATGCGCCCGCTCCGTAATATATCACAAGGAGGACCCGCGAAAGCGGGAGATGCCTTGTGATAACGTTAAGTGGGAGGGGTACTATGGATTATTTATCACATAATGTTGCTGTGAATCTGAATAGAATGAGGACCTCCAAAGGTATGAGTCTGGACGTGCTGTCTGAGCAGACTGGTGTCAGCAAGAGCATGTTGGCGCAGATTGAGAAGGGTACTGCGAACCCGTCGCTGGGTGTCATGGGCAAGATAGCCAGCGGCCTCAGAGTTGAGTTTCATGAACTTATCGATCCACCGCCCATGGAGGCCTGCCTTGTGGATCCAGAGGAGCTTGTTCCAATCAAGGAGGCAAAGGGACAGTATAAGGTGTGGACGTGTTTTCCATATGAGGACAGCCATGAGGTGGAGATATATCG